>NZ_BSTB01000001.1:854570-944534 GCF_030269285.1 Micromonospora sp. NBRC 101691 | reverse complement strand
GTTACGGCGGTCATGGCGGAGGGGAAACGCCCGGTTACATTCCGAACCCGGAAGCTAAGCCCTCCAGCGCCGATGGTACTGCACTCGGGAGGGTGTGGGAGAGTAGGACACCGCCGGACTTCTTTCACGAGGGTCACCCCGTTGTCGGGGTGACCCTCGTTGTATTTCCCGGGCTGTTTGTGGCAATCCGCCGGGGCCTGCCACGGGCTCACTCGGCTCTGCCGGCCTGCTCGTCCAGGACCAGGCCGGCTGGGGTCGGTGTGGGTGCCCCGAGGACGTCACGAACGGGTCTGGATGGCCTCACGGATCTGACGGAACAGCGTCCCCGCCGCGTCGACCGGGCGTCCGGGGAACATCCCCATCGCCACGCTGCCGTGGTCGGCCCAACCGCAGACCGCGAAGTCGCCGCCCTCGCCGCTGGTCGTACCGCACTTCATCACCCCGCCGAGGCGACCGGCCGGTACCTCGCGCAGCCCCTCCACCGCTCCGGTCTCGTCGGTCATCATCTCGAACAGGGTGTCCAGCTCGCGTTCCGGCTGCCAGAGCAGGGTGGTGCCGCCGAAGACGAGCACCGACTTCCGGGCGTCGGCCGGATCCTGGTAGACCACGCCGAGACTCCGGTCCAGCGCGATGCTGGCCGCGAACCCGCTGCGCAGGTAGTCCGCCGTGCTCCGGGCCCGTTCGCTGTCGTCCTGCTGGAGGCCGGCGACCTCGGGGCGTACCGTGAGGTCGGTGTCCTTCTGCTGGGCCACCCGCCAGCCGAAGCTGCCGAAGACGGCGGCGCCGAGCAGCCCGACGGCGAGTCCCGCGCCCATGGCGACCTTCCAGCGCAGCGAGCGGGGCGCGCGGGGGGTGCCCTCCTCGTCGTCCGGGTCGGGCTGGGTGAGCCGGATCGGTTCCATGGTGAGGTCGATCGGTTCCGACCGGTCGGCAGGCGAACGCTCGGACAGGTGTGCGTCGGACATGTCCGCCACCGTACGCGAACCACCGGTGGCGCACGTCGGGTCCGCCGAAGCGCTCCGTAGACTTTGACGAGTGACCGACAGACTGGATGCCCGACGCCCCGACGCCCCCGAACTGCCCGCCCAGTACCAGCCGGGCGAGGTAGAGCAGCGACGGTACGAGCAGTGGGTAGCCGGCGGCCACTTCCGGGCGTCGGCGCAGAGTGACAAGCCCCCGTTCACCATCGTCATCCCGCCGCCGAACGTCACCGGCTCCCTGCACATGGGGCACGCCCTCGACCACACGGTCCAGGACGCCCTGGTCCGCCGTAAGCGGATGCAGGGCTTCGAGGCGCTCTGGCTGCCCGGCATGGACCACGCCGGCATCGCCACCCAGAACGTGGTGGAGCGGCAGCTCGCCGCCCAGGGGCTCTCCCGGCACGATCTCGGCCGGGAGAAGTTCGTCGAGCGGGTCTGGCAGTGGAAGGCGGAGTCGGGCGGCGCGATCCTCGGCCAGATGCGCCGGCTCGGCGACTCGGTCGACTGGGACCGCGAGCGCTTCACCATGGACGAGGGGCTCTCCCGGGCCGTCCAGACGATCTTCAAGAAGCTCTACGACGACGGGCTGATCTACCGGGCCAATCGCATCATCAACTGGTGCCCGCGCTGCCTTACCGCGCTGTCGGACATCGAGGTGGAGCACACCGACGACGACGGCGAGCTGGTCTCCATCCGGTACAGCGACGACGTGGTGGTGGCCACCACCCGGGCCGAGACGATGCTCGGCGACACCGCGGTGGCGGTGCACCCGGACGACGAGCGGTACAAGCACCTCATCGGCACCGAGGTGGAGCTGCCGCTCACCGGGCGGCGCATCCCGATCGTGGGGGACGAGCACGTCGACCCGTCCTTCGGCACCGGCATGGTGAAGGTGACCCCGGCGCACGACCCGAACGACTTCGAGATCGGCCAGCGGCACGACCTGCCGGCCCTGACCGTGATGGACGAGCGGGGTGTGATCACCGCGCACGGTCCGTTCCAGGGGCTGGACCGGTTCGAGGCCCGGCCGGCGATCGTGGCGGCGCTGCGCGAGCAGGGCCGGATCGTCGCGGAGAAGCGGCCGTACGTGCACGCGGTGGGGCACTGCTCGCGGTGCCGTACGACGGTGGAGCCGCGACTGTCGTTGCAGTGGTTCGTCAACACCACCCCGCTGGCGCAGGCGGCCGGCGACGCGGTGCGCGACGGCCGGGTGCGGATCGAGCCGGCGGAGCTGTCGAAGCGGTACTTCGCGTGGGTCGACAACATGCACGACTGGTGCATCTCGCGGCAGCTCTGGTGGGGGCACCGTATCCCGGTCTGGTACGGCCCGGACGGCGAGGTGGTCTGCGTCGGCCCGGACGAGGCGCCGCCCACCGGCGAGGGCTGGCGGCAGGACGAGGACGTCCTGGACACCTGGTTCTCCAGCGGCCTGTGGCCGTTCTCCACGCTGGGCTGGCCGGAGCAGACCCCGGACCTGGCGAAGTTCTACCCGACCAGCGTGCTGGTCACCGGCTACGACATCCTCTTCTTCTGGGTCGCCCGGATGATGATGTTCGGCCTCTACGCGATGGACGGGAAACCGCCGTTCGACGTGGTGGCCCTGCACGGCATGGTCCGTGACGAGTTCGGCAAGAAGATGTCCAAGTCGTTCGGCAACGTGGTCGACCCGTTGGACTGGATCGACCGGTACGGCGCGGACGCCACCCGGTTCACCCTGGCCCGGGGCGCCAACCCGGGCGGGGACGTGCCGGTCAGCGAGGACTGGTGTCAGGGCTCCCGGAACTTCTGCAACAAGCTCTGGAACGCCACCCGCTTCGCGCTGATGAACGGCGCGCACACCACCGGGCCGCTGCCGGCCGCCGCCGAGCTGTCGACGGTCGACCGGTGGATCCTGTCCCGGCTGGCGCACGTCACCGCCGAGGTGGACGCGCAGTTCGAGGCGTACGAGTTCGCGAAGGTCTGCGACCTGCTGTACCACTTCGCCTGGGACGACGTCTGCGACTGGTACGTGGAGCTGAGCAAGCCGGTGCTCGCCGAGGGCGGGGCGGCGGCCGACGCCACGCGCCGGGTGCTCGGCCACGTGCTCGACCAGCTGCTGCGACTGCTGCACCCGGTCATCCCGTTCGTCACCGACGAGCTGTGGACCGCGCTGAGCGGCGGCGAGACGCTGCTGGCGGCCAGCTGGCCGGTGGCCGACCGTACGCTGGTCGACGACGCCGCGGAGGGCGAGGTCGGCACCGTCCAGCGGGTGGTGACCGAGATCCGCCGGTTCCGCTCCGACCAGGGCCTGCGGCCGACCCAGCGGGTGGTCGCCCGGCTCGACGGGCTCGTCGGGGCCGGCGTGGCCGCGCACGAGCGGCTGATCCGTTCGCTGGTCCGGCTCGACGCGACCGGGGAGGACTTCCAGGCCAGCGCCACCCTGACCCTGCCCGGTGAGGTGGTGGTCGCGCTGGACACCCGGGGCTCGATCGACGTGGCCGCCGAGCGGGCCCGGCTGACCAAGGACCGGGCGGCGGCCGAGAAGGAGGTCGCGCAGGCACGGGCGAAGCTGGGCAACCCGGCCTTCGTCGGCAAGGCCCCCGAGCCGGTGGTCAACAAGATCCGTGACCGGCTCGCGGCGGCCGAGGCCGACCTCGTCCGGATCGACGCTGCCCTGGAGGCGCTGCTCCCGTGACCGACCGTACCGACCGCACCGGCAGCCCCGACCGGACGGGCTTCGCCGCCGTCGAGGCGGAACTCGCCGGCCGTGGCTTCACCCGCATGGTGTTCGAGCTGGACCGCATCGAGATGCTGCTGGACCTGCTCGGTAGCCCGCAGCGGGCGTATCCGTCGATCCACCTGACCGGCACCAACGGCAAGACCTCGACCGCCCGGATGATCGACTCGCTGCTGCGGGCGTTCGGGCTGCACACCGGCCGGTACACCAGCCCGCACCTGGAGACCGTCCGGGAGCGGATCAGCCTGGACGGGGAGCCGGTCGGCGAGGAGCGGTTCGTCGGTACGTACCGGGAGGTCGCGCCGCTGGCCGCGCTGGTCGACCAGCGGTCCGCCGAGCCCCTGACCTACTTCGACATGACCACCGCGCTGGCGTTCGCCACGTTCGCCGACGCCCCGGTCGACGTCGCCGTGGTGGAGGTCGGCCTGGGCGGGGCGGAGGACGCGACCAACGTGATCCAGGCCGGGGTGTGCGTGCTGACCCCGATCGGGCTCGACCACACCGAGTGGCTCGGCGACACGATCGAGGACATCGCCCTGGCCAAGGCGGGCATCATCCACAAGGGCGCCACGGTGATCTCCGCAGCTCAGGACGAGGAGGCCGCCCGGCCGATCCTGGAACGCTGCGCCGAGGTGGACGCCACCATCGCCCGGGAGGGGGCCGAGTTCGGCGTCCTGCGGCGGTCGGTGGCGGTCGGCGGGCAGGTGCTGACCCTCCAGGGCCTCGGCGGCGTGTACGACGAGGTCTTCGTCCCGCTGCACGGCGCGCACCAGGCGCAGAACGCGGCGGTGGCGCTGGCGGCGGTCGAGGCTTTCCTCGGCGCGGGCGCGAAGCGTCAGCTGGACGTGGAGACCGTCCGGGAGGGCTTCGCCACGGCCAGCTCGCCCGGCCGGTTGGAGCGGGTCCGGACGGCCCCGACGGTGCTGCTGGACGGCGCGCACAACCCGCACGGGATGACCGCCACGGTCACCGCGTTGCAGGAGGAGTTCGCGTTCAGCAAGCTGGTCGCGGTGGTCGCGGTGCTCGCCGACAAGGACGCGGCGAGCCTGCTGGAGCTGCTGGAACCGGTGGTCGACCAGCTGGTGGTGACCCGCAACAGCTCACCCCGGGCGATGCCGGTGGCGGAGTTGGCCGCGTTGGCCGCCGAGGTCTTCGGCCCGGACCGGGTGGAGAGCGCCGAGGAGATGCCGGACGCGATCGAGGCGGCCGTCGCGCTCGCCGAGTCCGACGTACCGGGGGAGCTGAGCGGCGTGGGTGTGCTGATCACCGGGTCGGTGGTGACGGTGGCCGACGCCCGTCGGCTGCTGAAGCGGTGAGCGGCGCCGAGCCGGGCCACCGGCCGGACCCGACGCCGGGCACCGGGAGTTCGGGCCGGCCGGAGAGGTCGGGCGGCCCGGAGATGTCAGAAGGCCCGCCGGGGGAGCGGGCGGGGGAGTCCGGTCCAGGCGAGCCGCTGCCCGCCGGCCGCCGCTCCGGGCTGCGTAACCCGGAACGCGCGGTACGCGGACTGGGTTCCGCCGTGCTGGCCCTGGAGGCGCTGGTGCTCCTGCTGGCGATCCAACCGATCCGGGTGCTCGGCGGCCAGCTCAGCGGTGCCGCGATCGGCCTGATCGTCGGCCTGGCCGTGGCGGCGGTGCTGCTCGCCGGCCTGATGGGCCGCAGCTGGGCGTGGCACCTGGGCACCCTGCTCCAGGTCGTGCTCGTGCTCGGCGGGTTCCTGCACCTGTCACTGGCGGCGCTCGGCGTCATCTTCGGCCTGGTGTGGGCGTACGCGTTGCACGTCCGGCGGGTGATCCTGGGCTGACCGGCCCGCCGGACGGGCTCAGGCGTCGGCGCGGGTGCGCCACTGGGTGAGCGCGATGCCGTGGCCGTCCGGGTCCCGGAAGGCGGCGGCCCAGACGTCCAGCTTCGCGCCCCGGTTGACCACCCTCGGGGCGTAGGTGAAGCGGACGCCGGACTCGCGCAGGCGGTCGTACGCGGCCTGGATGTCGTCCACCTCGAGGTTGACGTGGACGAGTCGACGGCTGATCGGCGCGGCCTCGCTGACCTCGCGCAGCACCAGCCGGGTGCTGCCGGAGGCGAGGACGGCGTTGCCCGGGCCCCGGTCGACCTCCGTGAAGCCGAGGGTGTCCCGGTAGAACTCCATCGACCGGTCCAGGTCGGTGACCAGCACGGTGATCCCGACGCCGCTGATCGGGGTGGCGGTGCCGGCCCCCGCGTCGTACCCGAAGATCGCCCCGTCCAGGTCGTCGGCGGCGGGTTCGTCGTCGGGGGCGTCCAGGGGGATGTCGACCGGATCGACGATCGGTTCGTCGACGCGCTGCCGGACGGGGACGACCGGAGTGCCGACCGGTGCGCCGGCTGGCGCGGCCTTCGCGGTCGACGTGCCCAGCCCGGTCGAATCGTCCTGCTCGGTCGGCGTGCCCTGGGCGGTCGGCGTGCCCTCGGCGGTCGACGTGCGCGGCCCCGTCGGCTGGGCCGGTTGGGGCGACCCGACGAACTCGACCCGCTCGGTCGGCTCGTCCGCCTCGTCCGTCCCGGTCCGCCGGACCGGCTCGTCCGCCTCGTCCGTCCCGGTCCGCCTGAGCGCCACGGTCGGTTCGTCCGCCGCGACCGGCTCGACCCGCTCGGGCGGGGGATCGCCGTACGGGGCGTGCGGGGCGGACGCGGCGTGGGTCGCGTCGGGGTCGGCGGGGGGCTCGTCGTACGGGTCGCGGTACGGGGAGGTGGGACGGTCGGTGCCCGGGTCGCCGGGGGCCTCGCCGTACGGGTCGCGGTACGGGGACGCGGGCCGGTCGAGGTCCGGGTCACCGGGCAGGTCGTCGTACGGGTCCCGGTACGGGCGGAGCGGCCGGGTGGCGTACGGGTCGTCGGGCGGGCCCGCGTACGGGTCGCCGTACGTCATCGACGGGGCGTCCTCGGCGGGCGGGCGCGGCGCGGGGGTGGCCCGGCGGGGCAGCGGGGCGGTCGACTCCACGAGGGTGCCCTCCAGCACCACCGGCCCGCCCGGGCGCTGGTGGACCACCACCGCTTCCCGGTCGTCGCCGAGGTCGTCGAGGAGCGGGTCCGGGCCGGGTGCGTCGCGGTAGTCGTCGTCCGGGCCGCGCTCGGCCCACGGCGGCGCGTCCTGCTGGATGAGGACCTCGTCGAGCGGGTCCGCGCCGGCGTACTCCGGCGGCAGGTCGGCCAGGGTCGCGGCCGTCTCGGCGTGGGTGGGGACCTCGTCCCAGAGCACCCGGATCCGGCGCTGGTCGTCCAGGGCGACCCGGATGGGCAGGGTCTGCCCGATCGCCGGCCACTTGGCCACCGGCACCCGTGGCTCGATGATCTTCTTGGACCGGGGCGGCAGCCCGGGGGCGTCGATGACCAGCTGCAACTCGCAGCGGCCGAAGGAGTAACTGGTGGGCGGCTCGGAGGCGCTGTGCACGTGGCCGACGCCGATCACCCAGGCCCGCCCACCGGTCTTGAAGGTGGCCAGCGCGATGCACAGGGCTACCAGGGCCACGCCCAGGGCGACGATCGACCAGCTCGTCATGCCGAGCCCGAACAGGACCACGAAGGTCGCCACGGTGCCCAGCACCGCCGCGATCAGCTTCCGCACCGGCGCGATCGACCGGTTCCCGCCATTCGCCACTGTGGACCTCCCGAGGGTCAAGGGCCAGGCTAGGCCGGAACAGCGGCGGAAGGAAGGAGCATCCGCCGCGCCGGTGCCGGGGCCGGGTCGCTAGGCTGACCGTACCGAGCCGTACCGAATTCCGCGCACAGGAGGAAACCAGCGTGTCCAGCATCAGCCCGGACGAGCGCACGCTCGTACTGATCAAGCCTGACGCGGTCCGGCGCGGTCTGGTTGGCGAGATCCTCTCCCGTTTCGAACGCAAGGGCCTGCGGATCGACGCCCTCGTGTCGCGGACGATGGACGCGGCGTTGGCCGACGAGCACTACGCCGAGCACGTGGACAAGCCGTTCTACCCGCCGCTGAAGGACTTCATGACCGGCGGGCCGCTGGTCGCCCTGGTGCTCTCCGGCGACCAGGTGATCGACGTGGTGCGCGGACTGATCGGCGCGACCGACGGACGCCGGGCCGCCGCCGGCACGATCCGGGGTGACCTGTCCCTGTCGAACCGGGAGAACCTGGTGCACGCCTCCGACTCGGTGGACAGCGCCAAGCGGGAGATCGCGCTCTGGTTCCCCGAGCTCGGCTGAGCGTCCCGGCTCTTGCCGGTTGCCTGCAGGGGCCCCTGCTACGCAGAATGCGGTAACAGGGGACCCCTGCTACCACCTCAGCCGGTGGGCGGCTGGGTGCGGGTGGTCACCGAGATCCGGTTCCAGACGTTGATCGTGGCGATGGCCACGACCAGGTCGGCCACCTCCTTCTCGGCGAAGACCCGGGTCGCCTCGTCCCACACCTCGTCCGGCACGCCGTGCTCGCCGAGCCGGGTGACCGCGTCGGTGAGCGCCAGCGCAGCCCGTTCCCGCTCGTCGAAGAAGGGCGCGTCGTGCCAGGCGGCGACCGCGAACAGCCGACGGCTGGACTCGCCCGCGTCGAGCGCCTCCCGGCTGTGCATGTCGACGCAGAAGGCGCAGCCGTTCACCATCGACGCGCGCAGTTTCACCAGCTCCAACATCCGGTGCTCCACGTTTGCGCGGACGTACTTCTCCAGCCCGAGCACCGCCCGGTACGCCTCCGGCGCGGCCTGGGCCACGTTCATCCGTGCCTGCATGGGTCCTCCCTCGTCCGTGTCCTGCACCGACCTGACGGGCCGGCCCGGGCAGGTGTGACCGGCCCACGGTGAGAGCCGCGTCACCCTGGGCCGACGGGACGGCGGGACGGTTAC
This sequence comes from Micromonospora sp. NBRC 101691, assembly GCF_030269285.1. Lineage (NCBI taxonomy): Bacteria > Bacillati > Actinomycetota > Actinomycetes > Micromonosporales > Micromonosporaceae > Micromonospora > Micromonospora sp. NBRC 101691. The sequence continues at coordinate 936,003 of NZ_BSTB01000001.1, read as the reverse complement.
TCGGCGGCGGCGGGCGTACCCGGTCGAGTACGCTTGTCGGCACAGGCGACGACCCGGCCATCACCGGTGAGCCTCCGGAAGAAAGGACGCACCGCGTCCGAGTAGAACCGGACGGGTCCGGCCCGTCACAGCCGGCCAACGAGCGGGTGGTCGATTCTCGGCCGCCAAGCGGGGTGGTACCGCGGGCCCGACCCGGGGCGCCGACGACGGCGTCCCCCGGCGACGGCTCGTCCTCGCAGACCCACGAACCGTGAGCTGCTGCTGAGGAGTGCACCCCCGATGGCCTATCCGTTGCACGACGCGACCGCCGCCGGTGTCCCGGCGAGCCCGGACCTGCCCGCGGTCGAGCGCCGGGTCCTGGAGCACTGGACGGCCGACAAGACCTTCGAAGCGTCCGTCGAGACCCGCCCCGCCGGGGAGAACGGCAAGAACGAGTACGTCTTCTACGACGGCCCGCCGTTCGCCAACGGCCTGCCGCACTACGGCCACCTCTTCACCGGCTACGTCAAGGACGTGGTGCCGCGCTACCAGACCATGCGCGGGCGGCGGGTGGAGCGTCGCTTCGGCTGGGACTGCCACGGCCTGCCCGCCGAGGTGGTCGCCGAGAAGCAGCTCGGCATCACCAGCAAGGCGGAGATCCTCGACCTGGGCGTGGCCCGGTTCAACGAGGCGTGCCGCACCTCGGTGCTGGAGTTCACCCACGACTGGGAGCGGTACGTCACCCGCCAGGCCCGCTGGGTCGACTTCGCCAACGACTACAAGACCCTCGACCTGGACTACATGGAAAGTGTCATGTGGGCCTTCAAGACCCTGCACGACAAGGGTCTGGTCTACGAGGGCTTCCGGGTGCTGGCGTACTGCTGGCGGTGTGAGACGCCGCTGTCGAACACCGAGACCCGGATGGACGACGTCTACCGGGACCGGCACGACCCGACCCTGTCGGTCTGGTTCACGCTGAGCGCCGACGAGACCGCCCCGGAGCTGGTGCGCGGCCCGGTGCGGCTGGGTGTCTGGACCACCACGCCGTGGACCCTGCCGTCGAACCTGGCCCTGGCCGTCGGCCCGGACATCGAGTACGCGGTGCTGGACCGCGACGGCGAGCGGTACGTGGTGGGCGCGGCGCGGCTCGGCGCGTACGCCAAGGAACTGGAGGGGTACGAGCAGGTCGGCACCGTGCGCGGCGCGGACCTGGTGGGGCGCTTCTACACCCCGCTCTACGACTTCCTGGTCGAGCAGGCCGGGCCGAACGCGTACCAGGTGCTCGGCGCGGAGTTCGTCACCACCGAGGACGGCACCGGGATCGTGCACCTGGCCCCGGCCTTCGGTGAGGACGACCAGAACACCTGCAACGCGGCCGGCATCCCGACCGTCGTCACCGTCGACGACCACACCCGGTTCACCGCGCTGGTGCCGCCGTACCAGGGTGAGCAGGTCTTCGACGTCAACAAGCCGGTGATCCGGGAGCTGAAGGAGCGGGGGGTGGTGCTGAAGCAGGACACCTACACCCACTCCTACCCGCACTGCTGGCGCTGTGACACCCCGCTGGTCTACAAGGCCGTGTCGTCCTGGTTCGTCGCGGTGACCCGGTTCAAGGACCGGATGGTCGAACTGAACCAGCAGATCAACTGGACCCCGGGGCACATCAAGGACGGCTCGTTCGGCAAGTGGCTGGCCAACGCCCGGGACTGGTCGATCAGCCGGAACCGGTTCTGGGGCTCGCCGATCCCGGTCTGGAAGTCCGACGACCCGAACTACCCCCGGATCGACGTGTACGGCTCCCTGGCCGACATCGAGCGGGACTTCGGCGTACGCCTGACCGACCTGCACCGGCCGGCGGTGGACGAGCTGGTCCGCCCCAACCCGGACGACCCGACCGGGAAGTCCGTGATGCGCCGGGTGCCGGAGGTGCTGGACTGCTGGTTCGAGTCCGGCTCGATGCCGTTCGCCCAGGTGCACTACCCGTTCGAGAACGCCGACTGGTTCGAGCACCACTACCCGGGCGACTTCATCGTCGAGTACATCGGACAGACCCGGGGCTGGTTCTACACCATGCACGTGCTGGCCACCGCGCTGTTCGACCGGCCGGCGTTCCGCAACTGCCTCAGCCACGGCATCCTGCTCGGCTCGGACGGCCGGAAGATGTCCAAGAGCCTGCGCAACTACCCGGACGTGTACCACGTCTTCGACTCGTACGGGTCGGACGCGATGCGCTGGATGCTGATGTCGTCGCCGGTGCTGCGTGGCGGGGACATGGCGGTGACCGAGGCGGGCATCCGGGACTCCGTCCGGCAGGTGCTGCTGCCGCTCTGGAACGTCTGGTACTTCTTCTCGCTCTACGCCAACGCCGCCGGGCACACCGCCCGCCGTCGTACGGACTCGCCCCACCTGCTCGACCGGTACGTGCTGGCGAAGACGAACGAGCTGGTCGCCACGGTCGGCGCGCAGATGGACGCGTACGACATCTCGGGGGCCTGCGCCACCGTGCGGTCGTACCTGGACGCGCTGACCAACTGGTACGTGCGGCGTTCGCGGGACCGGTTCTGGTCCGGCGACGCCGACGCCTTCGACACGCTCTGGACGGTGCTGGAGACGCTCTGCCGGGTGGTCGCGCCGCTGGCGCCGCTGACCGCGGAGGAGATCTGGCGTGGGCTGACCGGCGAGCGGTCGGTGCACCTGACCGACTGGCCGTCGGCCGACGAGTTCCCGGCCGACCACGACCTGGTCGCGGCGATGGACGCCACCCGGGAGGTCTGCTCGGCGGCGCTGTCGCTGCGCAAGGCGAAGGGGCTGCGGGTCCGGCTGCCGCTGGCGAGGCTCACCGTCGCCTCGCCGGCCGCCGCCGCGCTGCGTCCCTTCGGTGACCTGGTCGCCGACGAGGTCAACGTCAAGGCGGTGGAGTTCACCGACGCGGTGGCCTCCTACTGCCAGCAGGTGCTGACCGTGGTGCCCCGGGCGCTCGGGCCCCGGGTCGGCAAGCAGGTGCAGCAGGTCATCAGGGCGGTCAAGGCGGGGGAGTGGGAACTGGTCGACGGCGCCCCGGTCGCGGCCGGGGTCACCCTCGCCGAGGGTGAGTACGAGCTGCGCCTGGTCGCCGCCGACGCGGAGCACTCCGCGCCGCTGCCCGCCGGTGAGGGGGTGGTGGTGCTGGACACCGCCGTCACTCCGGAACTGGCCGCCGAGGGGCTGGCCCGGGACGTCGTCCGGGTGGTGCAGCAGGCCCGCCGGGACGCCGACCTGGACGTGTCGGACCGGATCACGCTGGTGCTGTCCGCCTCGGCGGAGGTCCGGACGGCGGTGTCGGCGTACCGCGACTTCGTCGCCCGGGAGGTGCTGGCGGAGTCCGTGGACTTCGCCGACGCGGTCGACGGGTTCACCGGCGAGGTCGGCGAGGGCGACCGGGTGACGGTGGCCGTACGCCGGGTGTGAGCAACACCGACACCGGTCGACGGGGAGGGTCGTATCCGCAGGTCGCGGCCCTCCCCGCCGGCCCGGGTCCCGCCCGTCGGCCGACCCGGCGGGGGCCGCCGGACACCGGCGGGCCGTCGGCTAACGTGACACCGCCTGAACCCGTACGACCGCCGGAGGACCCGTGCCGCCTCTCTACACCATCGGCCAGTACACCGTGGGGAACCTGCTGCGGTGGGGATGGCGCCCGACCGTGGAGGGACTGGAGCACGTACCGGAGCAGGGCGGGGCGATCCTCGCCGGCAACCACCTCTCCGTCGCCGACGAACTGTTCCTCGGCGCGACGATTCCCCGGCACCTCGCCTTCTGGGCCAAGTCGGAGTACTTCAAGGGCACCGGGTTCCGGGGACGGCTGACCAAGTCGGTGCTCACCGGGCTGGGCGCGATCCCGGTGGAGCGGGCCGGCGGGCGGGCCGCGCTCTCCGCGTTCGACGCGGCGATCCCGGCGCTGCGCGGCGGCGACCTGGTCGTCGTCTACCCGGAGGGGACCCGGTCGCCGGACGGCCGCCTCTACCGGGGCCGCACCGGCGCGGCCCGGCTCGCCGTCTCGGCCGGTGTGCCGATCGTCCCGGTGGGCATGATCGGCACCGACCGGGTGCAGCCGATCGGCGCCCGGATGCCCCGCCTCGGCGCGGGGAAGATCACCGTCCGGTTCGGCAAGCCGCTGGACTTCACCGGCCGTTCCGACGACCGCACCTCGCTGCGGGCGATGACCGACGAGCTGATGAGCGAGATCCAGAAGCTCACCGGCCAGGAGTACGTCTCCCGCTACGCCCCGCCCCGCGACCAGGCCGCCGGCTGATCCGTTCCGCCGGCCGACCCGGTGCGCGCGTCGCGGTCACCTGCCCGGGAACGGGTCACTGCCGGGTGACGATCTGTTCCCGTAGCCGGCCGAGCAGGGTGGCGCTGTCGGAGAGCGAGAGCCGGGTGAAGACCCCGCTGGCGATGCTGCCGTGGTCGGCCCAGGTGCAGACCACCACGTCCACGTTGTCCGAGCGGCCGACCGCGCAGCGCTGGTGCTCGCCGCGTACGTCGGTCTCGACCACCTGCTGGGTCCCCAGCTTGTACTTCGGGGCCAGCCGGGTCAGCTCCTCCTCGGCGTCCGACTCGGGCGTGAACCGGAAACCGGTGCTGCCGAAAATCGTGACGGTCTTGCCCTGCGGGGTGCTGTAGACCCCGGCGAAGACCTCCTCGGCCAACGTGTGTTCGGTCTCCACCTCGCCGCGTAGCTCGTTGGAGGTCTGTTCGCTGCGGGCGTCGGTCTGGAGCCGCAGGTCGGCCACCTGCGGCGGCAGGGTCGCGCCGGCCGGGTACTGCTCCCACATCGGCTTGCCGAACCAGGCGGGGCACCCGCAGCAGCAGGCGATCGAGAGCAGGCCCATGATCAACATGCGGGTCGGCCAGCGTCGTTTCTTGCGGGCCGGGGGCGGAGCGTACCCCTGCGGGGCCTGCCAGTTGGGCGGCGGACCGCCCGGGGGCGGCGTGGGGTTCCGCCGCTGCGGCGGTGGGGCCACCGGCCGCGCCGGCGGCGGTGCGGAGACCGGACGTGGCGGCGCGGAGACCGGCGGCGGTGGTACGGAGACCGGGCGGGCCGGTGCCGGTGGCGGCGCGGAGACGGGCCGGGCCTGCGGTGCCGGGGCCGGCGGCGGGAAGGCCGGTGGCGACACCGGCCGGGCGACCGGCGGGGGAAAGGCCGGTGGCGACACGGGACGTGCCTGCGGGGGTGGCGGGGCGGGGTGCGCCTGCGGGGGCGGCGACACCGGGCGGGCCGGCGCGGGTGGCGACACCGGGTGCGCAGCCGGCGGGGAGACCGGCTGCCCGGAGACGGGCGCCACCGGTGGGGGCTGCGGGGAGACCGGCGGTGGGGCCCAGGCCGGGGCGGGCGGGTCCGGCGGCGTCCAGGCCGGGGAGTCCGTCGCGGCCGGGTACATCCGGGTGGGGGGCAGCGGCTCGTAACCCGCGTTCAGGTCCCAGCTGCCGGTGTCGACCCCGGCCCACGGGTCGACCGGCGCCAGGCTCTCCGGCGGGGTGGGCGGCGGCACGGGGGGCGGGGTGGGCTCCGCGGAGTGACCCCAACCACGCTTCTTCGGCTTGGGCGGCGGCACCGCCGCCGATCCGCTCCAGCGGGGCGCGGGCGGGACGGCGGGGGACGCGTCGAGCTTCGTCGGATCGGGGCCGGCGCGGTCGACGCGGGTGGCGTCGGGCCGGTGCTGCTCCGGCGCGGTCGGATCGACGTGGAGCGGATCGAGGCGGGTCCGGTCGGGCGCGGACGGCGCGCGCTCGGCGGGGGCGGGGACCTTGGCGGCCCCGCGCGGTGGGGTCGTCTCGGAGGCGGTGGCGGCGGCCTCCGGGCGGGCCGTGTCCACGGCGGTCCGGTCCGGTCCCGACGGGTTCTCCTCGGTCACGGGTTCACCGGTCGAGCCGCCGGACGTCTCGATCGTCCGCTCGGTGGGGACGGCGGAGGGGTCGGGCTCGCCGGGAACCACCTGGTCCCGGGCCTCCGTCACGGACGGTGGTGGGGCCGGCGTGTTCCCGGCGGCCGGTCCTTCTGCTCCCGGCTGCGGTTCCGGCATCGCGGTAATCTCCTCTCGCGCCGTTGCGAGGTTAGTACCGGTACGCCAACCGGGGCCATTCGCGCCCCCCGTGCCCCGATGTCCCGCCCGTCACGACGTGTGGCGGTGTCGACCGGCGGAGCGTCCCACGTCGACCGACGGCTCCCGGGTCGTCCTTTCGACTCGGTCCACCCGGTCCGGCGAACCCGGATCGGCGGGCGCGTACCCTTGGGCGTCATGAGCGTCCCGTCCACCACGCCGCGCCCTGCCGTGGCCAACTCTGGCGACGACTCCAGCTCGGCGCGTCTGACGCCGCGCCGCGACCTGGAGCCGTCGGTCTGGTCCCGCCTGGAGCCGTTGCTGCCCCAGGTGACCAAACCCATCCAGTACGTCGGTGGTGAGTTGGGGGCGGTGGTCAAGGACTGGGACGCCGCGACGGTCCGCTGGGCGCTGATGTACCCCGACGCGTACGAGGTGGGCCTGCCCAACCAGGGCGTGCAGATCCTCTACGAGGTGCTCAACGAGCTGCCCGACGTGCTCGCCGAGCGGACGTACGCGGTCTGGCCGGACCTGGAGCGGCTGATGCGGGCGCAGGGCGTGCCGCAGTTCACCGTCGACGCGCACCGCTCGGTGCGCGACTTCGACGTGTTCGGCGTCTCGTTCTCCACCGAGCTGGGCTACACCAACCTGCTCAACGCGATCGACCTGGCCGGCATCCCGCTGCTCGCCGCCGACCGCACCGACGCCGACCCGGTGATCGTGGCCGGCGGGCACGCGGCGTTCAACCCGGAGCCGATCGCCGACTTCGTCGACGCCGCCGTGCTCGGTGACGGCGAGGAGGCGGTCCTGGAGATCACCACGATCCTCCGGGAGTGGAAGGCCGAGGGCTCGCCCGGCGGCCGGGACGAGCTGCTGCTGCGGCTGGCCCGCACCGAGAGCGTCTACGTGCCGCGCTTCTACGACGTGGACTACCTCCCGGACGGCCGGATCCAGCGGGTCGTGCCGAACCGGGCGGACGTGCCGTTCCGGGTGCACAAGCGCACGACGATGGACCTGGACGCCTGGCCGTACCCGAAGAAGCCGCTGGTGCCGCTCGCCGAGACGGTGCACGAGCGGTACGCGGTGGAGATCTTCCGGGGGTGCACCCGGGGCTGCCGGTTCTGCCAGGCCGGCATGATCACCCGCCCGGTCCGGGAACGGTCGATCACCACGGTCGGGCAGATGGTGCAGCAGGGGCTGGAGTTCTCCGGCTTCCACGAGGTGGGCCTGCTGTCGCTCTCCTCGGCCGACCACTCCGAGATCGGCGACATGTGCTCCGGCCTCGCCCAGCAGTACGAGGGCACGAACGTGTCGCTCTCGCTGCCGTCGACCCGGGTCGACGCGTTCAACATCGACCTGGCCCAGGAGTTGTCCCGCAACGGCCGACGGACCGGCCTGACCTTCGCCCCCGAGGGCGGGTCGGAGCGGATCCGGCGGGTCATCAACAAGATGGTCTCCAAGGAAGACCTGATCCGCACCGTGGTCACCGCGTACACCAACGGCTGGCGGCAGGTGAAGCTGTACTTCATGTGCGGCCTGCCCACCGAGGGCGACGACGACGTGCTCGAGATCGCGGACATGGCGCACGAGGTGATCCGGGCCGGCCGGGCGGCGACCGGCTCGAAGGACATCCGCTGCACGGTCTCCATCGGCGGGTTCGTGCCGAAGCCGCACACCCCGTTCCAGTGGGCGCCGATGGAGCGTCCCGAGGTGATCGACGGCCGGCTCAAGCTCCTCAAGCAGGCGATCAACGCGGACCGTTCGCTGGGCCGGGCGATCGGCTTCCGCTACCACGACGGCGAGCCGTCGCTGATCGAGGGCCTGCTCAGCCGGGGTGACCGGCGCGTCGGCGCGGTCATCCGCCGGGTCTGGGAGAACGGCGGCCGGTTCGACGGTTGGAGCGAGCACTTCTCCTACCAGCGCTGGGTGGACGCCGCCGCCGAGGTGCTGCCGACGTTCGGCGTCGACCTGGACTGGTACACCACCCGGGAGCGCGAGGAACTGGAGGTCCTGCCCTGGGACCACCTCGACTCCGGCCTGGACAAGGACTGGCTGTGGCAGGACTGGCAGGACGCGCTCAGCGAGTACGAGCAGGACGACTGCCGGTGGACGCCCTGCTTCGACTGCGGGGTCTGCCCGTCCATGGACACCGAGATCCAGATCGGCCCGACCGGGCGGAAACTGCTCCCGCTCACCCCGATCACCGGTGACGGCCTGCGGGTACCCACCCCGGCCGCCCAGTAGCGACCTCCCGGCGCTCGTCGTGCGCCGGGACCGGGCTGGGCTGATCATGGAGTTGTCGTCACGGTGCGTGTCACCGACAATGACTGGCGTGATCGATGGGTACTGACATTCCGAGGAGCACGACGATCAACAAGAAACCACAGCCGGAGGGCGGGCAGGCGCCGGTCGTCCAACGCGTCCGCATCCGGTACGCCAAGCGGGGACCGCTGCGGTTCACCTCGCACCGGGACTTCGCGCGGGCCTTCGAACGGGCGCTGCGGCGGGCCGGGGTGCCGATCGCCTTCTCCCAGGGCTTCACCCCGCACCCGAAGATCTCGTACGCCAGCGCCGCCCCGACCGGCGTGGCCAGCGAGGCGGAATACCTGGAGATCGGCCTGCGTGCCCCGGTCGACCCGGGCGAGCTGCGCACGGCGCTGGACGCCGCGCTCTCACCCGGCCTCGACGTGCTCGACGCGGTGGTGGCCGGCGGCGGGAGCCTCGCCGACCGGATCGAGGCGTCCCACTGGTGGATCGAGCTGCCCGGGGTCGACCCGGTCACGCTGCACCGGGCGGTCGACGCCTTCACCGCCGCCGAGGAGGTGCTGGTCGAGCGGATGACGAAACAGGGGCGGCGCACGTTCGACGCCCGCGCCGCGGTGCTCCGGATCGGGGTCCGCGAGCCGGCGGAGACGCCTTCCGAGGTCACCGGCGTGCCGTGTGCGATACTCGAACTGGTCGTCCGGCAGGTCACCCCGTCCGTTCGACCCGATGACGTCCTTTCCGGCCTCCGCGTGGTGGCCGACCTGGAGCCGCCGGTGTCGCCACGGGTGACCCGGCTGGCGCAGGGCACGTTGACCGCGCAGGGCGCGATCGCGGATCCGTTGGAGGCGGACCGCGACAGGGCAACCATCGTTGAGCGCTGACCGGACATCCGGTCGGTTCTCAGGCAGGCAGACTTCGACGGGCGTGCACCTCGCGTGCCCGCGGAAAAAAATTTGCGGCAACCCTGCGTGGCAGCGCTCACCCGCGCCCGGGGCAGCCAGAACTGGAGAACGTCCATGCTCGAGAACGAGCCCGAGGGCGGCGAACGGACCGGCACACAGCCGGCCGGCGAGACCGCCGAGACCACTGACACTCCCGCCGTCACCCCGACGCGACGGCGGACCACCCGGCGCCGGGCCGCGCCGCTCAACCAGCCGGAACAGACCGAGGCCCCGGTCGACGCGGCCACCGGCACCGCCTCCACCAGCTCCGAGTCCCCGCAGGCGGAGGTGCTCGCCCCGGTCGCCGGTGAGCTGGACACGGCCCCGAAGACCCGTCGCCGCCGCAAGGCGACCAGCCCGAAGGCCGGCGAGGAACCCGTCGTCGGCGCCGAGGCGACGGAGGCCGGCGCGGAGGTCGTACCGCCGGTCAAGGTGACCCGGACGCGGCGGCGGAAGGCCGCCGAGCCCCCGGCCGCCGAGTCGGTCCCCACGTCGCCGGTCGAGCCGGCGGCCCTGGCGGCCGAGAGCGTGCCGCCGGTGGTGACCCCGCCGGCCCCGGCGCAGGCGGGGGAGACGGACGCGGCGCCGGCGGCGGAGGCCGGGGAAGGCGTCGGCGCGGTCGAGCCGCCGGCCGCGCCCGGCGGCGCGGAGGACCGATCCGGTGAGGTCCCGCCGGGGGTGGCGGTGTCCGCCCCGGCCGAGCCGCCGGCCGCGCCCGTGGAGGAGAAGCCGACCCGTCGTCGCCGGGCCGCGCTCACCCCGCCGGCCGTGCTCTTCATGGCCCCGGAGCCCGAGACTGCGCCGGTCCGGGTGACCCTGCCGGTCGAGGAGCCCGCCGCCGAGGAGCCGACCGAGACCCCCCGCCGCCGTCGTCGGGCCCGCCGCGAGGCCGAGCCGGTCGAGGTCGAGGTGGAGGTCGAGGAGGAGCCCACCGCCGAGGCGGAGGACGAGGCCGCCGAGGACGAGGAGGAAGAGGACGACGAGACCGCCGGTGGGCGGCGTCGTCGCCGTCGGGGCCGTCGGGGCCGGGGTCGGGGCCGGGGCGGAGCCGACGAGGCCGAGGACGAGGAGGCCGAGGAGTCGGCCCAGGCCGAGGAGGAAGCCGAGGCCGAGTCGGACGAGGAGGACGACGAGAACGGCGACGGGCTGACCCGCCGTCGTCGTCGCCGCCGTCGGCGCGGCGCGGGCGACGTCGAGACGACCGCGGACGACGGCGTCCCGACCGTGGTCAAGATCCGCGAGCCGCGCAAGACCGTCGACGAGGTGCAGGGCGTCTCCGGCTCGACCCGGCTGGAGGCGAAGCGCCAGCGCCGCCGCGACGGCCGGGAGCAGCGGCGGACCCGTCCGCCGATCCTGAGCGAGTCGGAGTTCCTGGCCCGCCGGGAGGCGGTCGACCGGGTGATGGTGGTCCGCCAGCGCGGCGACCGCACCCAGATCGGCGTCCTGGAGGACGGCGTCCTGGTCGAGCACTACGTCACCCGCAACTCCTCCGGCACCATGGCCGGCAACGTCTACCTGGGCAAGGTCCAGAACGTCCTGCCCAGCATGGAGGCGGCCTTCGTCGACGTCGGGCGGGGCCGCAACGCGGTCCTGTACGCCGGTGAGGTCAACTGGGACACCACCGGCCTGGAGGGGCGGGCCCGGTCGATCGAGCAGGCGCTCAAGTCCGGTGACTCGGTGCTGGTGCAGGTCACCAAGGACCCGATCGGTCACAAGGGCGCCCGGTTGACCAGTCACATCGCGCTCTCCGGCCGGCACCTGGTCTACGTGCCGAACGGCAACGCCTCGGGTATCAGCCGGAAGCTGCCGGACACCGAGCGCAAGCGGCTGCGGGACGTGTTGAAGAAGCTGGTGCCGGATGGCGCGGGCGTGATCGTCCGGACCGCCGCCGAGGGCGCCAGCGAGGACGAACTGGCCCGGGACGTCAAGCGGCTCCAGGCGCAGTGGGAGGACATCCAGGCCAAGGCGGCCGAGGGTGGCGCCCCGGTGCTGCTCTACGAGGAGCCCGACCTGGTCATCAGGGTGGTGCGGGACCTGTTCAACGAGGACTTCCGCGAGCTGGTGATCGAGGGCGACGGGGCGTACGACATGGTCGAGTCGTACCTGTCGCACGTCTCGCCGGACCTGGTCGAGCGGCTGCGCCGGCACACCGGCACCGCCGACGCCTTCGCCACGTACCGCATCGACGAGCAGATCCTCAAGGGGCTGGACCGGAAGGTCTTCCTCCCCTCCGGCGGTCACCTGGTCATCGACCGGACCGAGGCGATGACGGTGGTGGACGTCAACACCGGCAAGTACACCGGTGCCGGCGGCAACCTGGAGGAGACGGTCACCCGCAACAACCTGGAGGCGGCCGAGGAGATCGTCCGCCAGCTCCGGCTGCGGGACATCGGCGGCATCGTGGTCATCGACTTCATCGACATGGTGTTGGAGTCGAACCGGGAGCTGGTGCTGCGCCGGCTGACCGAGTGCCTCGGCCGGGACCGGACCAAGCACCAGGTCACCGAGATCACCTCACTCGGCCTGGTGCAGATGACCCGGAAGCGGATCGGCGCGGGCCTGCTGGAGGCGTTCAGCGAGACGTGCGAGTGCTGCAAGGGCCGGGGCCTGATCATCCACACCGAGCCGGTGCCGGAGAAGCCGCGGTCCGGTGGCGGCGCGCAGGAGAAGACCAAGGCGGTCGCCGCGTCGGCCCCGGCCACCCCGGCGCCCGCCGAGCAGAACGGCACGTCGACGCGGCGGCGGGGACGCAAGCCGGCCGCGTCGGAGCGGAGCGCCGTCGAGGTCGAGGTCACCGACACCCCGACCGACCCGTACCAGGACACCATGGGTTACGACCTGTCCCGGTACGAGGTCGACACGGCGGCCGCCCCGGCGGCGGCCGACACCCAGCGCGGCGAGTCGGCCCGGCTGGCCGCCGCCGACGACCCGGACGCCCTGGGCGATGGCGAGGGCGACGACGACTTCGCCGAGACGGGTGGCGGTCGCCGTCGGTCCCGGCGCGGTGGCGCGCGACGGCGTACCCGGCCGTGACCCGCTGCTGAGCAGCCCGTACGTGGCACAGGGCTCCGCCCGTCCGGTACCCACCGGCGGACGGGGCCCTGTGTCGTGCCGGATGCCCGGCGTCCGGCGGAGGAGCCGGTGCCCCCGTGCGGGCTCCCGTCCGAGGTGACGCCGGACGGGGTACGGCCCCGGTTTGAGACCGGGGTCGGGCATGGCGTACTCTTGCCTGCGGCGTACTTTGGTGCGCCGAGTTCTCGCTGCCCGAGCCGCCGCGCCTCCGACGCCCGGCGAGCCGCCGCGGGAACGACCGCCAGCAGCCTCAACGACAGGGAGTCCGCCTCCGATGTACGCGATCGTCAAGACCGGCGGCAAGCAGTACAAGGTCGCCGAGGGCGACGTGATCGAGGTCGAGAAGCTCGCCGGTGCCCCCGGCGACGCGGTGAAGCTCACCGCGGTGCTCCTCGTCGACGGTGACGACCTGGTGACCGACGCGGCGAAGCTTGCCGAGGTCGCGGTGTCCGGCGAGATCGCCGCGCACACCAAGGGCCCGAAGATCCGGATCCACAAGTTCAAGAACAAGACCGGCTACCACAAGCGCCAGGGTCACCGCCAGCCGCTGACCCAGGTCAAGGTGACCGGCATCTCCAGCGGGAAGTAGGTCGTCCTCCAATGGCTCACAAAAAGGGTGCGTCCAGCTCGCGTAACGGTCGCGACTCCGCGGCCCAGCGGCTCGGCGTGAAGCGCTTCGGTGGTCAGGTCGTCAGCGCCGGCGAGATCATCGTCCGGCAGCGTGGCACCAAGTTCCACCCCGGTGACCTGGTCGGCCGCGGCGGAGACGACACGCTCTTCGCGCTGGCCGCCGGCTCGGTCCAGTTCGGCACCAAGCGCGGTCGCAAGACCGTCAGCATCGTTCCGGCGGGGCAGTAGTCTTCCGACGAAGCGGGCCGGGGACCTGGTGTCCCGGCCCGCTTCGTCTTTTTCGTGCAACAGGTGGGTAGTCGCGGGCATCCCGCGGGGAGGATTGACGACGTGACGATGTTCGTGGACCGGGTCGTCCTGCACCTGCGGGCCGGCGACGGCGGGCACGGCTGTGTCTCGATCCACCGGGAGAAGTTCAAGCCCTTCGGCGGCCCCGACGGCGGCAACGGCGGACACGGCGGCAGCGTCTCGCTGGTCGTCGACCCGCAGGTGCACACGCTGCTCGACTTCCACTTCCGTCCGCACGTGAAGGCCGACAACGGCAAGGGCGGCGCGGGCTCGAACCGGGACGGGGCCAACGGCCGCGATCTGGTGCTCAAGGTGCCCAACGGCACCGTGGTGCAGACTCCCGACGGCACCGTGCTCGCCGACCTGGTCGGTGTGGGCACCACCTTCGAGGCGGCCCGGGGCGGCCGGGGCGGCCGGGGCAACGCCTCGCTGGCCAACGCCCGACGCAAGGCACCCGGCTTCGCCGAACTCGGCGAGCCCGGCGACCAGCTCGACGTCGTCCTGGAGCTGAAGAGCGTCGCCGACGTCGGACTGGTCGGCTACCCGTCGGCCGGCAAGTCGTCGCTGATCTCGGTGATCTCCGCCGCCAAGCCGAAGATCGCCGACTACCCGTTCACCACGCTGGTGCCGAACCTCGGCGTGGTCCAGGCCGGCGAGCGCACCTTCACCGTCGCCGACGTGCCGGGCCTGATCCCCGGCGCGGCCACCGGCAAGGGGCTGGGACTGGAGTTCCTCCGGCACATCGAGCGCTGCTCGGTGCTGGTGCACGTGGTCGACACCGCCACCCTGGAGCCGGGACGGGATCCGGCGGCCGACATCGACACCATCGAGGCGGAGCTGACCGCGTACGGGGGCCTGGAGGACCGGCCCCGGCTGATCGTGCTGAACAAGGTCGACGTGCCGGACGGGCGGGACCTCGCCGAGATCGTCCGGCCGGATCTGGAGGCCCGTGGCTGGCCGATCTTCGAGGTCTCCGCGGCGACCCGGGAAGGGCTGCGTGAGCTGACGTACGCGATGGCGGATCTCGTCGACCAGGCCCGGCAGGCCGCGCCGCCGGCCGAGCCGACCCGGATCGTCATCCGGCCGACCGCCGTCGACGACGCCGGGTTCACCATCGAGGCGCAGGCCGACGGATCGTACCTGGTGCGCGGCACGCGCCCGGAGCGCTGGGTGCGGCAGACGAACTTCGACAACGACGAGGCGGTCGGTTACCTCGCCGACCGGCTGGCCCGGCTGGGCGTCGAGGACAAGCTGGCCAAGGCCGGCGCGCGGGCCGGCGACCTGGTGCGGATCGGGGAACGCGAGTTCGACTGGCAGCCCACCCTCTACGCCGGGGTCGACTTCGTCCCCGGCAACCGGGGCACCGACGTCCGGCTGGAGGAGAAGTCGACCCGGGTCTCGACGGCCGAACGGCTCGCCGCCCGCAAGGCCCGCCGGCAGCGCCCGGCCGACGAGATCGAGGCCGGGTCCGCGGACGACGCGGGCGACGACGCCGAGTAGCCGGCTGTGCTCCGTGCGGGCGACGCCGAATAGCCGGCTGCGCTCCGTGACCGGGTCCACCGGCGGAAACCTGCGGGAAATCCGGCCGCCCTACCGTGGCGGGATGCGGATCGAGACGCGCCCCGCCGGCGACCCAGAGATCGCCGCCCTGGTCACGGCGCAGCAGCGGGAGCTGCGGGAAGCCGACGGGGGACTGGACGGGCAGGCCACCGTGACCCGGGACGACATCCACTACCTGGCGGTCGTGCTCAACGAGCGGGCGGTGGCCTGCGGCGGGGTGCAGACCCTGGACAGCGGCACCGGCGAGATCAAACGCATGTACGTCCGCCCGGCGTTCCGGGGACGCGGCATCGGCCGGCAGTTGCTGGTCGCCCTTGAGGAGTTGGCCTTCCAGCAGGGACACCACACCGTCTGCCTGGAGACCGGCAGCTACCTGCCGGCCGCGATCGCCCTCTACACCTCCTGCGGGTACGCCCCGATCCCGGTGTACGGCGAGTACGTCGACAACCCGTACAGCGTCTGCTTCGCCAAGCGTCTCCCGCTGGCCGCCTGATCCTTCTCTTCGCCGCCGACGCCACCACCGGTGCGTCGGCGGCATCGTCGTGTGCGACGTCCCCGACCTGCCGGCGGCGTCTGTCGTCTGGGACCGCCGTTCCGCCGGATGTGGACGGACCGGAAAGAAGCAGGCATGGACCCGTGAGGCGGGGGTAGGTCAATAGTCAGCCGACGAGAGAGTTCGGCGAACTCCCCCCAGTCGAACCGCGACGAGTTTCTCCAGCGGACGGAAGGCAAACCATGACTTACGATCCGGCAACCACGTCCTCGAACGGTACCGCCTACGGGTACGAGCCGACCGGCTCGTACGGCTCGCACACCGCGACCTACGAGTCGCACAACGGCACGTCCACCTCGGACAACGGCGTGCGTGAGCAGGCCAGGCAGGTCGGCGCGGAGGCCGCCCACGCGGGTGGCGCGGTCGCCCAGACGGCCAAGGACCAGGGCCGGGAGGTCATCGGTGAGGCCACCCGGCAGGCCCGCAACGTCTACGGCGAGGCCCGCACCCAGCTCGCCGGCCAGGCTGCCGACCAGCAGCGACGTGCCGCGAGCGGGTTGCGGTCGCTGGCCGAAGAGATGCGCTCCATGGCGCAGCAGGGCGGACAGGGCGGCCCGGTCACCGAACTCGCCCACCAGGCCGCCGACCGGGTGCACGGCGTCGCCGGCTGGCTCGACGAGCGCCAGCCGGGCGACCTGCTGCACGAGGTGCGTGACTACGCCCGCCGCAACCCCGGCACCTTCCTGGTGGGCGCGGCCCTGCTCGGCGTCCTCGCCGGCCGGCTGACCAGGAACATCGCCGCCACCGGCGAGGACCACCAGCCGGGTGGGTACCAGCCGGTCGCCGACCCGGACCGGACGGCGGTGCTGCCGACGGAGGCCGCGTACGCGACGCCCGACCCGGGCTACGCCGACCCGCTGGCCGGCGGCTACACCCAGTCCCCGCGTCCGGGCGGCTACGCCGCGCCGACCCCCGGTGGCTACGCCGAGCCGGTGGGCGGTGGCTACGCCGCGCCGACCCCGGGTGGCTACGCCGCCCCGACCGGCGGTGGCTACGTCGATCCGCTGCCGCCGACCGGTACCGGCCAGCCGCTGCCGCCGGTCGACCAGACCGACCCGCTGCCGGGCGTCCCGTCGAGCGGGGTCACCCGCCCGTGAAGCCGCTGACCAGCCGGCACGCCCGCCCGAGAGCGTGGGCGGCCGGCACGTACGGAAAGGAGACGGCGGCGTGAGCATGCCGACGCACCAGGGGTACGACCCCGCGTACCAGCCCACCACGAACCTCAACGGGCAGCACACGAACCTCAACGGGCACGCCCACCCGCACACCGCCGAGGAGGTCACCAACCGGTCCGTCGGCGACCTGATGCGGCAGGTCACCACCGATCTCTCCACGCTGATGCGGCAGGAGGTGGAACTCGCCAAGGCCGAGATCCGCGAGGAGGGGAAGAAGGCCGGCAAGGCCGCCGGGTTCTTCGGCGGGGCCGGTTTCGGCGGCTACATGGTGGCGCTGTTCCTCTCGATCGCCCTCTGGGCCGGGCTGTCCAACGTGATGGACGCCGGCTGGGCGGCCCTGATCGTCGCCGTCCTCTGGGGCGCGGCCGCCGCCGTCCTCTACTCGATGGGCAAGAAGAACGCCGACCGCGTCCGAGGACTCAAGCGCACCAACGACAGCGTGCAGCGGATCCCGGACGCCCTGAAGCCGCACCCGGAGGGAGTCACCCGATGAGCACCGATCCCGACCAGATCCGCCGCGAGATCGAAGCCACCCGCAACAACCTGAGCTCCGATGTGGACGCGCTGGCGTACAAGGTCAGCCCGAGCCGCATCGTCGACGACCGCAAGCAGCGGGCGCGTGGCGCCCTGCAGAATGTGAGGGACAAGGTGATGGGAACCGCGTCGGACCTCGGCCACGCCGGCGGACACACCGCCCACTCGGTCGGTGACCGTGCCTCCTCGGCGGCGTCCAGCGTCGGCCACGCCGCGCACTCGGCCGCCTCCTCGGTCAGCGGCGCGGCGCACTCCGCCGCCTCCTCGATGCAGGACGCGGCGCACCGGGCCCCGCAGACGCTGCGGCGCAAGTCCCAGGGGAACCCGCTCGCCGCCGGTCTGATCGCCTTCGGGGTGGGCTGGCTGGCGTCGTCGCTGCTGCCCGCCACCGACCGGGAGCAGCGGGCCGCCACCCAGGTCAAGGAGAAGGCCCGCGAGCACTCCCACCTGGTCACCGACAAGCTGGGCGAGGTCGCCGGCGAGATGAAGGAGCAGTTGCGCGAGCCGGCGCAGCAGGCCACCGAGTCGGTGAAGTCGACCGCCCAGGAGGCCGTGCAGACGGTCAAGGACGACACCCGGTCCGCCGCGTACGACGTGAAGGACCAGGCACAGCACGCGCGCGAACAGGTCCGGCACTGACCAGCCGTACGGACCCGTACGCCGCGGCTCGCGGCCACCCCCGGCACCATCCGCCGGAGGTGGCCGCGAGCCGTTGCGTGCGCCACCCGGTCCGCGGGCGTTCAGTTCCGCTGGCGTGCAGCTGGTTGGTAGCAGGGGACCCTTGTTACCGCTTTTTGCCGAGCAGGGGTCCCCTGCAACCACCATCACCACCACCATCACCATCACCACCACCATCACCCCACCCCCGGCGAACCCGGGGCTCAGTTCAGGTGGAGCGGGCGCGGGTACGCAGGGCGCGGGGTGGGTTGGCGGCGAGCCGGAGGCGGGTGCCGGCATACCGCACGCCGCCGAACAGCACCCGCTGCCCCAGCGCCAGCCAGGAACAGGCGGCCCGTTCGAGCACCCAGAGCGGCGCGGCCAGAGCGGTCGCCGGTGGGAAGATCCGGGTGCCGCCCGCCCGACGCCGTCCCGCCTCGGCCAGCGCCACCGTGGCCGCCAGCGCGCCGAGGACCGGGCCGGGCCGACGCGCGCCGACGGCCGCGCCGACGGCCGGCAGCACCGCGAGGAAGACCGTCAGCCGCACCGGCTGGGCCAGGTCGTCGTACGCCTGCCGGACCCGTTGGCCGAGGAAGTGCCGGGCGGCCGGGGGCAGCCGGCGGACGTACAGCCCGGCCGGCGTCGCCTCGGTGCCGCCGTACGTCCGCACGGTGCGGATCAGCTCCAGGTTCTCGAAGAGCACGTCCGGGTCGTAGCCGCCCATCGCCAGGAACGTGCTCCGCCGCACGGCCAGGGTGCCCGGGTAGTCCGCGCCGAACGCCCGGTTGAGCAGGATCCGGCCGGTGTCCCAGTACGCGTGCCAGGGCATCGGGTCGAAGAAGTTCTGCGGCCGGACCAGGTCCACCCGGTCCAGCAGCCGGTGCACGGCGCGCAGTCCCGCGTCGTCGTACCGGACGTCGTCGTCGGCGATCACCACGTGCTCGTGCCCGGCCAGGCGGACGCCGGTGAGCACCCCGAGCACCTTTCCGTTCGCGCCGCGCAGCGCCGGATCGGGCGGGACGTGCCGCACCAGGCCACGCCAGAGCGCGGCGTGCCGGGCGAAGATCCCCGGTGGGGAACCGTCGACGACGGTCACCTCGACCCGCGCGGCGAGCCGCCGCAGGTACCCGGTCAGCTCGTCCAGCCCGGTGTCGTCGGACCAGCGCAGCGGCAGCACGTACGACAGGGGCAGCCGGGTGGCGGTTACCGCCCGACGCCGGGCCGGACCGGGCGGGGCGCTCACGTCTCCGCCCGCCGGTAGACCGAGACGTGCTGGCGACTCTCGTCGGTGAACGGCCGGGCGGCCCAGTCCGCCCAGCGGTGTTCCCGGCGCATGCCGGCCAGCTCCGCCATCAGGTCCAGTTCCGCCGGCCAGGCATAGCGGTGGTTGGCCGGCAGCAGACGGATCCCGGAGCTGGTGACCCGCAGCTTGGTCGTGGTCATGCGCTGTTCCGCCGGGTGCAGGACGGCCGCCTCCAGCAGCACCTCGTCCTCGGCCACCCGGACCGGTCGCAGGGCGGCGCCGGCCCGGAACGCGCCCGGATCGGGCACCCACGTCTCGACCACGAACCTCCCGCCGGGCCGCAGGTGCGCGGCGGCGTTACGGAAACAGGCGACCTGGGCGGCCTGGTCGGGCAGCGCGAAGATCGTGTTGAAGGCCAGCAGCACCAGCGCGAACTCGCCGGGCACCCGGACGGCGGAGAAGTCCCCGACGGCCACCTCGATCCGGTCGCCGTCGGGCTTCGCGCGCAGACCGGCGACCATCGCCGGGGAACCCTCGACGCCGGCCACGCTCAGCCCGCGCCGTACCAGGGGGAGGGCGAGCCGTCCGGTGCCGACGCCGAACTCGCAGACCGGGCCGTCCCCGGCGAGCGTGACCAGCCGGTCCACCGCGTCGTCGGCAGTGAGGTGGGCGTACGTCTCGTCGTAGACGTCCGCGACGTGCCGACCGTACTCGCTGGCGTCGAAGGACAACGGCACTCCCGGGCGACGGTGCCACCCGGTCGGGTACCGGTAGCGGCGGTGCGTCCGGGCGGTCGTCCGGACGACGGTGGGCGGTTGCCCGGGCAGGTGCCCGCAATCCGGGTCACCAAACGTGCACGGCCACGCTGGCACCGGCCGGATGCGGCGATCCCGCCGTCGGGTCGGCACCGGAGCGGCGGGCTCCGCACCCGACGGCGGGTCCAGCCGGTACGGCGTACGCCGGTCCAGCCGGTACGGCGCAGGCGGGTCGAGGCGGTACGGCGCCCCGGCTTCAGGCGGTACGGCGTACGCCGTCGAGCACGAACCGGCTCGCCGGCAGGGCCGGTATCCGGCGCAGGCTGAGCGTCAGGTCCTGGGTGGGCACGTCGTAGCGCATCGCCGAGGTCAGCAGGGTCACCGCCTGCTTCATCAGCTCGATGGTGAGCCACTCCCCGGCGCACCGGTGCCCGGTCCAGTGGTCCCCGCCGCCCTGCGGAACGAGCGAGTACGGATCGCCGGGCCAGTCGGCGAACCGCTCCGGCCGGAAGCGGCCCGGTTCCGGCCACAGCTCCGGGTGGTGGTTGGTGCCGTACAGGTCGAGCAGCACCCGCCGGCCACGCGGGAAGTGGTGGCCCCGCCAGTCGAAGGAACGGCGGACCCGGGCGGCGGCCACCGGGAAGAACGGGTAGAACCGGCGTACCTCCTGGACGAACTGCTCCGTCTCGGCCGCTCCGGCGCGGACCCGATCCCGCCACCGGGGGTGCTCGTGCAGGGCGAGCGCGGCGAACACCACGAACCGGTCGACCGCCACGGTCGGCCGCAGGATGTTGAGCAGGGCGTCCACGGCGATCCGCCGGGGGAGCAGCTCGTCCCGGGCGTCACGGTGCTCGGCGACGACCCGCAGCGCGCTGCCCTCGGGGGCGGGCAGCAGGCCGACCCGTTCCCGGTCCACGATCCCGGCGAGCCAGTGTTCGGAGCGGAGCCGGGCCCACCGTCCCCGCCAGTGCCGGGGGCCGAGGGCCGCCGGTGCCTCGATCATGCGGTGCAGGTCGCGGGTACGGCGGGCCACGTCACGGTCGGCGAGCGGCACCCCCGCCCAGGCGCAGACCGCCCGGGTGAGGAGTTGACCGACCTCGTCGTACAGGACCATCCGACCGGCCCGCTCCCAGGCCGGGATCCGGGCCCGCCACTCGTCGGCGAAGAGCTGTCCGAGCCGACGTACGGCGTCCGGGGTCAGCGCCGACATCAGCATCGCCTTGCGGTCCCGGTGGACCGTCCCGTCGAGTCCCTGCACGCCGCCGGAGCCGAACAGGGCGCGCTGTGTCCGCCTCGGCGCGGCGCCGGCCCGCTGGAACAGTTCCTCGTCGTAGAACAGTTCCGCGCCGGCCCGGCCACGTAGGCAGACGGTGCGGCGCAGCAGCAACCGGGTCTGGAAGACGTCGCTGCCCAACCGCTCGCAGCGGTCGGTGACGAACCGGTAGCCGTCCCGCAGGAGGGCCAGGGTGCTCTCCGGGCGGGGGTCGGTGGGCATGCGGGACAACTCGCCTCCGGCGCGGGCGCGGCGGGGCCGGCACGTCGGGCTGCCGGCCGGCCGGCGCGGGCCACCGGCCGGGCTGCGTCTACCCGGGGCGGCGCGGATGATTCCCGGCCCGGCGTGGTTCGGCGAGGCGTGGTTCGGCCCGGCGTGGTTCGGCGTGGTGTGGGCCAGTCACGGGCTCGTCCGCTGGCTCCTCCCCGTGGGACCGGGTCCTGCTTGGCTGGGAGGGCTGGCGACGGGGAGGGAACAGCATGAAGGACAACAGGTCGGTCCGGTGGCAGGTGGACGGGCGGCGGGACGGTCGACGGCTTCCGCTGCCGCCCCGCCTCTACACCGCGCACCTCCTCTTCGAGGCGGCGCACCTGACCGAGGCACGTGAGCGGGCCGTGGAGTACGCCGAGGCGCTGAGCCTGCTCCGTCCCGAGGTGGCGCTCGGCGGGGCCGCCTGCTCACCGGCCGGTGCCTGGCACCGGGCGGAGCCGCTGTTCTGTGGGGCGGTCGGCCCGGACGGGGAGCGCTGTGCCGACGTGGCCAACCATCCGGGCTTCCACCACGGCCCCGGCCTCGGCGGTCTCGGATGGGGCGACGGCGACGGTTGACCGGGGGAGGACCGGGTCGACGTGGGTGTCCGGGCTGCCGGACCCCACGTCGCCGGTCGTCGAGCGCCTGGTCGCGGCGGGTGTCAGTCCAGGTCGAACTCGCCGTCCTGCGCACCGGCGACGAAGGCGTCCCACTCGGCCTGGGTGAAGACCAGGACCGGGCCGTCCGGCTCGGCCGAGTTACGCATGCCGATCAGGTCGTCGACGAAGGCGACCTCGACCGCGCTGTCGGAGGTGTCCCCCTCGGCGCGCTGCCAGACGGCCCGCGACAGGTCGAAATCGCCCTTGGGGTGCTGACCCATTGTTGCTTCCTCCAGTGCCGGGAGTAATGGGAACGCTGTCCGTTCCCTCATCGGGCAGGATAAGCGGATGCCGAGCCTGAGCCGTGTAGAGGCGACTGCGCGTGGCGCGTTGATTACCGTCGAGTCCTATCAGGTGGACCTTGACCTGACCGGCGACGGTGACCGCTTCCACTCCCACGTCACCATCACCTTCCGGGCCACCCCCGGAGCGGAGACATTTGTCGAGGTGAAACCCGCCCGGTTGGTCGGGGTCCGCCTCAACGACCGAGATCTCGACCCGGGTCTGCTGGTCGACGACCGCGTGCCGCTGACCGGGCTGGCCGCCGTGAACACGCTGACCGTCGAGGCGGAGATGGCGTATTCGAACACCGGTGAGGGCATGCACCGGTTCGTCGACCCGGTCGACGGCGAGACCTATCTCTACGCCATGTCCTTCCTGGACGACGTGCAGCGCATCTTCGCCGCCTTCGACCAGCCCGACCTGAAAGCCCCGGTGACCCTCTCGGTCACCGCCCCACCGGAGTGGACGGTCGCCGCCAACGGGCCGCTCGCCGCCAACCCCCGGCCCGGACGCTGGGAGTTCGCCCCGACCGCGCCGCTGGCCACGTACTTCTTCAGCCTGATCGCCGGGCCGTACCACGTGCGGCGGACCGAGCACGACGGCATCCCGCTCGGCCTCTACTGCCGGCGTTCGCTCGCCGCACACCTGGACGCCGACGCCGAGGAGATCTTCACCGTCACCCGGCAGTGCTTCGACCGGTTCCACCAGCTCTTCGCCGAGCGCTACCCGTTCGAGAAGTACGACCAGGCGTTCGTTCCGGAGTTCAACGCCGGAGCCATGGAGAACCCGGGTCTGGTCACCATCCGCGACGACTACGTCTTCCGGTCGGCGGTCACCGACTCGCAGCGTGAGCTGCGCGCCACCACGATCGCCCACGAGATGGCCCACATGTGGTTCGGTGACCTGGTCACCATGCGCTGGTGGGACGACCTGTGGCTGAACGAGTCCTTCGCCGAGTACCTCGGCGTCCGGGTCACCGCCGAGGCCACCCGCTTCGACCAGGCGTGGACGCCCTTCGCGCTGCGGCGTAAGGCCTGGGGGTACGCCGCCGACCAGCGCCCCTCGACCCATCCGGTCGCCCCGGAGGAGGTCGCCGACGCCGCCGAGGGCCTGCTCAACTTCGACGGCATCTCGTACGCCAAGGGCGCCAGCGTGCTGCGGCAGCTCGTCGCCTGGCTCGGTGACGAGGCGTTCCTCGCCGGCCTGAACGCGCACTTCGCCGCGCACCGGTTCGGCAACGCCACCCTCGCCGACCTGCTGGCCAGCCTGAGCGCCGCCAGCGGGCGGGACCTCGACGGCTGGGCGGAGCACTGGCTGCGCCGGGCGCAGGTGAACACCCTGCGGGCCGAGGTGGGCCTGGACGCCGACGGCCGGTACACCGAGGTGGCGATCGTCCAGTCCGCCCCGGAGACCCACCCGGTGCTGCGTCCGCACCGCATCGGGGTCGGGCTCTACTCGGCCGACGGCACGGTCCGACGGCGCGAGGTCGACCTCGACCCGGACACCGACGGGGGCCGCACCGTCCTGCCCGAGCTGACCGGGCAACCGGCGGCCCGGCTGCTGCTGCCCAACGACGGTGACCTGACCTTCGCCAAGGTGCGCCTCGACCCGGCCTCGGCGGACGCCGTACCGCTGGTGCTGCCGGGTCTGGCCGACCCGCTGGCCCGGGCCCTGCTCTGGGGCGAGTCGCTGCACGCGGCGATCGACGGGGAACGGCCGGTGGGCGCCGTGGTCGAGCTGATCGCGGCGGCGCTCCCCGCCGAGACCGAGGTGATCATCGTCGAGGACGTGCTGGCGCTGATCCGGCCGCTGATCGACCGGTACCTCGAACCAGCGGCCCGGGACGCCGCCCTGGCCGAGGTCGCCGGGGCCTGCCGGCTGCTGCTGGCCGCCGCGCCGGCTGGTGGTTCGCTCCAACTCGCCGCGGCCCAGGGACTGATCGCGTCCAGCACCGACACCGCGCTGCTCGGCGGCTGGCTGGCCGGTTCCGGGGTGCCGGAGGGGCTGACCGTAGACGCCGACCTGCGCTGGTCGCTGCTGCGCCGGCTGGTGGTACTCGGGGCGGCCGGCGAGGCGGAGATCGCCGCCGAGGTGGTCGCCGACCCGAGCGCGACCGGTGCGGTGGAAGCGGCCGGATGCCGGGCCGCGCTGCCCGACCCGGAGGCGAAGCGGCGGGCCTGGGAGGTCGTCACCCGGGACACCGATCTGTCCAACCGGCTGGTCGAGGCGGCAGCCGAGGGCTTCTGGCAGCCCGAGCAGGCCGAGCTGACCGACCCGTACGTGGCGCGGTACTTCGCCGAGATGCCGGCGGCGGCGACGCTGCGTACCCCGTGGGTGGCCGAGCACGTCGCGAAGCTGGCCTACCCCCGCTACGCCGTGGCGCCGTCGACCCGGGAGTCGGCCGCGGCGCTGCTGGCCCGCGCGGACCTCACGCCCGACCTGCGCCGGGTCGTCGTCGACGCCGACGACGACCTGCGGCGGGCCCTGGTCGCCCGGACGGCCCGCGCCGTGGCGGCGTAACCCCGACCCTCCGACCGCCGCCGGCGCCGTGACGGTGCCGGCGGCGGTCGGGCCCGGGGGCCGGAGCGTTGTGACCGCTGCCGCACCCGAGGGAGCAGGGCAGGTCAGCCGCGTCCCGGCGGGCATACGATCACCGGATGGAGGAAGACATCCGGCGGATCGGGATCATGGGGGGCACCTTCGACCCGATCCACCACGGCCACCTCGTGGCGGCCAGCGAGGTCGCCGACCGGTTCGGGCTGGACGAGGTGGTCTTCGTCCCCACCGGGCAGCCGTGGCAGAAGGCCGACGAGGCGGTCAGCCCGGCCGAGGACCGCTACCTGATGACGGTGGTCGCCACCGCCTCCAACCCGCGCTTCCAGGTCAGCCGGGTCGACATCGACCGGGGCGGCCCCACCTACACCGTCGACACCCTGCGTGACCTGCACGCCGAGTACGGCCCGAAGGTGCAGCTCTACTTCATCACCGGCGCGGACGCGCTGGCCCGGATCCTCTCCTGGAAGGACCTGGACGAGATCTTCGAGCTGGCCCACTTCATCGCGGTCACCCGGCCGGGGTTCGAACTCTCCGACGCGCACCTGCCCGCCGACACGGTGAGCCTGGTGCAGGTGCCCGCGATGGCGATCTCGTCGACCGACTGCCGGGCGCGGGTGGCCCGCGGCGAACCGGTGTGGTACCTGGTCCCTGACGGTGTGGTGCAGTACATCGCCAAGCGGGGGCTCTACCAGGGCCGGCAGCCGTCTGGTTCGTCCCGAGAAGTCCGCTAGTCGACCGGAACTCACGCGTCACTCCCGCGCCACGTGTGAGACGCTAGGAGAATCGCACGGTTGATCGAAGGAGAACGGTGACAGTTTCCGACCGCGCCCACGAGCTGGCGACCGCGGCCGCCCAGGCCGCAGCCGACAAGAAGGCGCAGGACATCGTCATCATCGACGTGGGCGACCAGCTCGCCATCACCGACGCCTTCCTGCTCGCCTCCGCCCCGAACGAGCGTCAGGTGCTCGCCATCGTGGACGCGATCGAGGAACGCCTGCTGGAGCTGCCGGAGAAGGCGAAGCCGGTCCGGCGGGAGGGCGAGCGGGGCGGCCGCTGGGTGCTGCTCGACTACGTCGACGTCGTGGTCCACGTCCAGCACACCGAGGAGCGCGAGTTCTACGCCCTCGACCGGCTCTGGAAGGACTGCCCGACCATCCCGTTCGTCGACCGGGACCTGGTCGAGGCCGACGCCACCGCCGGGTCCGCGGCTCCTGCCGAATGACCCGGCTGATCGTCTGGCGGCACGGCAACACGGACTGGAACAACGCCCGGCGGGTGCAGGGGCAGACCGACGTGCCCCTCAACGAGCGGGGTCGCGAGCAGGCCCTGGCCGCCGCGCCGCTGCTCGCCGCGCTCCGCCCGGACGCCATCGTCGCGAGCGACCTGAGCCGCGCGGCGGACACCGCCGCCGCGCTGGCCGCGCTCACCGGCCTGCCGGTCCGCACCGACCCGCGACTGCGTGAACGCTACTTCGGGCAGTGGCAGGGGCTGCTGCTCGACGAGGTGATCGAACGTTTCCCCGCCGAGTACGCCCGCTGGCGGGCCGGTGACCCCGATCCGGGCGCCGGGTTGGAGAGCCTCGACGACCTCGGCAAGCGGGTCGGCAGCGGATTCCAGGCCGCCGTCGACGCCGTACCCGGTGGCACGGTGGTCGTCGCCACTCACGGCGGTGGGGCCCGGCAGGGCTGCGGCCACCTGCTCGGCTGGGGCCACGACGTGCTGGCCACCGTCCTCTCCCTGGCCAACTGCCACTGGACCGAGCTGCGCCACGACGAGGTTCGGGGCTGGCAGCTGCGGGCCCACAACGTCGGGGCGCCTACCGTCGGTGTTCCCGCCGGGGCCGGCGGCTCCGGGCCGGGCGTCCCGGCGTCCACCGAAGCGGTCTGACCCGTACCGTCGCCCGGGCCGGACCGCCCGGGCCGATGGTAGGCCGACGACCCGGTCCCCGGCGGTGGGGCCGGCGGGACCGGTCGGGCCGGCGCGACGCCTACGCAACCGGTCCGGCCGGTGTGATGCCGGCGGGACCGGTCGGGCCGGCGCGAGGTCGGCGACCCGCCCCGACTTCGACTAGCGTGCGGGCATGCCCGTCGCGGTCGTCACCGACTCCACCGCCTACCTGCCACCCGAACTGGTGCGCACGCACCGGCTGACGGTGGTGCCGCTGACCGTCGTGCTCAACGGCGCGGAGGGCCTGGAAGGGGTCGAGACCCGCCCCGACGACGCCACCCGGGCGCTCGGTGCGCGCCGGGTGTCGGTGAGCACCTCCCGGCCGGCTCCCGAGCAGTTCGGGCGCACGTACCGCCGGCTGCTGGACGAGGGGGCCGACGGGGTGGTCTCCGTGCACCTCTCCGCCGAACTCTCCGGCACCGTCGAGGGGGCCCGCGCCGCCGCCGCCGAACTCGACGGCCGGGTCGCTGTCGTGGACAGCCGGTCCGCCGGGATGGGCATCGGGTTCCCGGTGCTCGCCGCCGTCCGGGCCGCCGAGGAGGGCGCCGACCTCGCCGGGGTACGCGACGCGGCGCTCGCCGCGGTGGACCGCACCCGCGTTTTGTTCTACGTCGACACGTTGGAGTTCCTCCGCCGGGGCGGCCGGATCAACGCCGCCGAGGCGCTGCTCGGCACGGCGCTCTCGGTCAAGCCGATCATGCACATGGTCGACGGGGCGATCGTGCTGCGGGACAAGGTCCGTACCGCCAGCCGGGGGGTGGCCCGCCTGGTGGACCTCGCCGTCGAGGCGGCCGGTGACGCCCAGGTGGATCTCGCCGTGCACCACCTGGCCGCCCCGCAACGGGCCGAGCAACTGCTCGACGCGTTGCGTGACCGCCTCGGCGAGCGGCTGCACGACACGTACCTCACCGAGGCGGGAGCGGTGGTCGCCGCCCACGCCGGACCGGGACTGGCGTCGGTGGTGGTGCACCGGCGGTCGTAGGCGGGCGGCCCGGAACAGCCTGCTCCGGTCGGGGGCCGCCGCCCGTCGACCCCGACCGCTAGCACACCCGGGCATGATCAGGGCGTTGTCCACAGGTGGCTCGTCCGTCCACAGGTGACCCGGCGCGGGCCACGTCCCCGGGGTCCGCCGGCCTACCGTCGCGCCGTGTCCGACGACCAGGAGACCGAGGCGGGCCGGCGGCTGCGGCGACTGCTTCCCGTGCGCAGCGACCGGGTGACCGGGCCGTCCGTCGCACCGGCCCGACCGTCCCGCCCGTCCCCGGGTGTCGACCGTCCGTCCCTACGGGACGCCGGCCCGCCCCCGGAGGAGAGCAGCGGGCCGGAACCGTCCCGGTCGGCGTCAGCCGACCGTCCCGCGTCGACAGCGGACGTGGCGACGCCGGCACTGCCCGGTCCGGGCGCCTTCGACCCGGGGCGGCGGGGTGTCCGGGCGCTCGCCGTGGTCGCGGCCCTGGTGGTGCTCGGGGCCGGATTCTGGGCCTGGCGGTCCCGGCCGCAGGTGGAGCCGGTGGCGGCGCCGACCGCGTCGGTCGGGTCGCCCGTCGACGCCGCCACCGAGCCGCCGTCGGGCAGCGGCGCGGCCGAGCTGGTGGTGGCGGTCGCCGGCCGGGTACGCCGTCCCGGGCTGGTCCGGCTGCCCGCCGGTGCCCGGGTCGCCGATGCGATCGAGGCGGCCGGCGGCGCGCAGCCGGGCGTGGACGTCGCCCTGCTCAACCCGGCCCGCAAGGTCACCGACGGCGAGCTGATCGTCGTCGGGGTGACCCCTCCGCCGGGTGCCGGTCCGCCCACGGCCGGAGCGGCACCCGGCGCGGCCGGGCCGGCGGCCGGGAAGGTCAACCTGAACACGGCCACCGTGGCGCAGCTCGACACGCTGCCCGGGGTCGGTCCGGTGCTCGCCCAACGGATCGTCGACCACCGCGACCAGCAGGGCGGCTTCCGGTCGGTGGGCGACCTGCGCCAGGTCGAGGGCATCGGGGACGCCCGTTACGAGCAACTCAAGGACCTGGTGACGGTGTGACCCGCCCCGGCACCGCACCCGGCCCGACGCACCCGGCCGGCGATCCGGCCCCGGACCTGCGGCTGGCCGGGCTCGCCGTGGCGGCCTGGCTGACCGCTCTCGCCGGACTGCACCTCTCCGCCCCGGTCGGTGCGCTGCTGGCCACGGTCGCCGCCGTCCTCGCCGGCGTGCTCGCCGTCCACATGGTCGGCTGGCTCGGACGACCACGCGAACCCGTCCGGCGGTACGGGTGGATCGCCGTCGCCGTGCTGCTCGGCGTGGTCTGCGGCGGCGCGGCCACCAGCGCCCGGTTGACCGCCCGGGACGCGGCCGTCATCCGTGCCCTGACCCACACCCGTGCCCCGGTCACCGCGCACCTGGTCGTCCGGGACGATCCGCGTCCCGTCCGGGGCGCGGCCGGTCGACCGGCCATGCTGCTGGTCCCGGCCGACCTGGTCACCGTGACCGGGCCGGACGGCCGACGGGTCGACGCCCCGGTCCGGCTCCTGGTGCTCGCCACCGACCCGGCCTGGCGTCCGCTCCTGCCCGGCCAGCGGCTGACCGCCGAGGGGCGGCTCGCCGAGCCGCGTGGCGGCGACCTGACCGGCGCGGTGCTCACCGCCAGCGGCCCACCGACGCCGCGCGGTGAGCCCAGCCGGGCGCAGCGGGTCGCCGGCACCCTCCGCGCCGGGCTGCAACGAGCCTGTGCCCCGCTGCCGGACGACCCGGGTGGGCTGCTGCCCGGTCTGGTGGTCGGCGACACCAGCCGGCTGCCACCGGCCGTGGAGGAGGACTTCCAAGCCACCGGCATGACCCACCTGAACGCCGTCTCCGGTTCCAACGTCGCGATCGTGGTGGGCGCGGTGCTGCTGCTCGCCCGCTGGGCGCGGGCCGGCCCCCGGCTGGCCGTCGTGCTCTGCGGGCTCGCCCTGGTCGGGTTCGTCATCCTGGTCCGCCCGTCCCCGAGCGTCGTGCGGGCGGCCACCATGGGCGCGATCGGACTGGCCGCGCTCGCCGCCGGACGGTCCCGGGCCGCGCTGCCCGCCCTGGCCGCCGCGGTGACCGTGCTCGTGCTGGTCGACCCGGAGCTGGCCGGTGACCCCGGGTTCGCGCTCTCCGTGCTGGCCACCGCCGGGCTGCTGCTGCTCGCCCCACGGTGGCGTGACGGACTGCGCCGACGCGGCGTACCGGCTGGCCTGGCCGAGGCGCTCGCCGTGCCGGCCGCCGCGCAGCTCGCCTGCGGCCCGGTGGTCGCCGGGCTCTCCGGCACGGTCAGCCTGGTGGCGGTCCCGGCGAACCTGCTCGCGGTGCCGGCGATCGCGCCGGCCACGGTGCTCGGCGTGGTGGCCGCGGTGCTCTCCCCGGTCTGGCCGGCCGCCGCCGAGTTCGTCGCCTGGCTGGCGAGCTGGCCGGCGTGGTGGCTGGTCAGCGTCGCCCGGTACGGCGCGCGGTTGCCGGCGGGCGCGCTGCCCTGGCCGGGCGGGGTGGCCGGAGGGCTGCTGCTGGCGGCGCTGACCGTCGCGTTGCTGGTGGCCGCCCGGCGGGCGGTGGTCCGGCGGGCGGTCGCCGTGGTGGGGGTCGCCGCCGTGCTGGGCGCGTTACCGGTGCGCCTGGTGGCGAGCGGGTGGCCGCCGGCGGGCTGGGTGGTGGCGGTGTGCGCGGTCGGCCAGGGTGACCTGGTCGTCCTCCCGGTGGCGCCGGGCCGGGCCGTGGTGGTGGACGCCGGCCCCGACCCGGCCGCCGCCGACGGCTGCCTTCGCCGGCTGGGCGTCCGGCAGGTGTCGCTGCTCGTGGTCAGCCATTTCCACGCCGACCACACCGCCGGCGTCGACGGGGTGTTCCGGTCGCGACGGGTGTCGGCGGTGGCCACCCCACGGTGGCCGGAGCCGGCCGCCGGGCGGGACCTCGTCCGGGCGGCGGCGACGGTGGGCAGGGCACCGGTGACGCCGGTCGGTGCCGGGTGGACGTTCCGTGACGGCCGGGTGGCGCTGGACCTGCTCGGTCCGCCGTACCCGATCCGGGGCACCCGGTCCGACCCGAACAACAACTCGGTGGTGCTGCTCGCCCGGGTGGACGGGGTGCGGATCCTGCTCGCCGGCGACGCCGAGACCGAGGAGCAGCGGGCGATGCTGGACCGGGCACCGTCCGGAAAGCTCCGGGTCGACGTGCTGAAGGTGGCCCACCACGGTTCCGCCTACCAGGACCCGGCCTTTCTCGACGCGACCCGTCCGGCGGTGGCGCTGGTGCCGGTCGGCGTCGACAACGACTACGGGCACCCGAACCCGGCCGTGTTGTCCCGGCTGGCCCGGGGCGGTGCCCGGGTGCTGCGGACCGACACCGAGGGGGACCTGGCGGTGGTGACCGTCGACGGACGGCTGGCGGTGGTGGCCCGGGGAGTGGAGCCCGGCCGCCGTCGGTAGGGGAGTCTCCGACGGTCGTCACCGAGGCCAGGCAGTATTGCTCAGAAAAGGGGCGGATTGAGTTATATGTCTGGATTTGCGCTGAGTGCGGGCTCTGCCGTCGCGGCGACGGCGAGCAGGCACGATGTGCTTCCGGAGCGTGCGAATATGGGCGGCGTGACCCCCGCCAGCCTCGCTCCCATTCTGCTCGTCCTCGGCGACGAGGAACTGCTCGCCACGCGCGCCGTTTCCCAGGCCGTCGCCGAGACCCGTGCCGTCGACCCCGACGTGGACGTCCGGGAGTACCAGGCCGGCAGCCTCACCGTCGGCGAGATCGCCGAGATGCTCAGCCCGTCCCTCTTCGGTGGGCGGCGGGTGTTGATCCTCCGCGCCGGCCAGGACGCCCGTAAGGACCTGGTGGCCGCGCTGCTGGCGTACGCGAAGGATCCGGACCCGGAGGTCTGCCTGGTCGTGCTGCACGTGGGCGGAGCCAAGGGGAAGGCGTTCGCCGACGGGCTGCGGGCCGCAGGGGCCACGGTCGTCCCGGCGGCGAAGCTGAAGGGCGACCGGGAACGGGTGGCCTTCGTCCGCGACGAGATCCGGCGCGCCGGGGGCAGGTGCACCGACGACGCCGCCCACGCGTTGCTCGCCGCCGTCGGCAACGACCTGCGTGAGCTGGCGGCGGCCTGCTCCCAGCTCATGGCCGACACCGACGGACGGATCGACGCCGACACGGTGGCCCGCTACTACCGGGGTCGGGCCGAGGTGAGCGGCTTCACCGTGGCCGACGCCGCGATGGTCGGTGACGTGCCCGCCGCCCTGGAGGCCCTGCGCTGGGCCCTGCACGTCGGCGTCGACCCGGTCCCGATCGCCGACGCGCTCGCCGACGGGGTGCGGACGGTGGCCCGGGTCGCCTCGGCCGGTCGCGGCGACCCGTACCAGCTCGCCAGCACCCTCGGCATGCCCGCCTGGAAGATCAGGACCGCCCAGCAGCGGGCCCGGGGCTGGACGCCGGAGGGGCTGGTACGCGCGATGCAGGTGGCCGCCGAGTGCAACGCGGCGGTCAAGGGCGGTGCGGACGACCGGGCGTACGCGCTGGAGCGGGCGGTCTTCTCGGTGGCGGCGGCCCGGCAGGGCAGTACCCGGTGACCCGGCCGACGCGGACCGGATGGGCGACCCTCGCGGCGGACGAGGAGCGGTACCGTCCGCTGTACGCGCGGGTCCTCGGGCTGCGGTTCGTCAACCCCGGCGGGGTGCTCTGCTTCCTCTTCTTCGAGGGCGCGGTGGCGCTGGCCGCCCTGCTCGCCCTTGCCGAGCTGGTCAGTTGGTGGGCGGTGCTGCTGTTACCGGCCGCCGTCGCGGTGATGGTCAAGCTGAACGACATCGTGGCGGCCTCGGTGGTCCGCACCGCCGCTCTCGTTCCCGAGCAGGAGCGGGACCGGTTCCGCCGCCAGATCGAACCGGCGGTGGGACGGGCGCCGGTGCCCGCCCGCGCGGCGGACCGTCGGGGCAGGACCGCGGCCGGACACCCCGTCGACCCGGTCACCGGCCGGGCATCCTGGATCCCCGCGGAGGTGGTGTCGGTCCACCGCCCCGAGCCGAGAGTCCCGGGCGCCGGCCGGAAGAAGGTCGATTCGCGCCGGCCGGCGATCGAACCCGACCGGTGGCACGCGGAGCCGGACAACCGCCCGGCCCGACCCTGAGCCGGCACAGCCGGTCGGGACGGCACCGGGCACCCGGGGCCACCGCGATGGAGAAGCAGGTGGGCGTACCCGGGAAAGCCGAAACCCCCGGGGCCGTTCGGCCCGGGGGTTTCCGGTCAGATCGACGCGCGCCGGATCAGGCGGAGAGGGAGTGCACGCGCTGGGCGATCGCGGACTTGCGGTTCGCGGCCTGGTTGGCGTGGATCACACCCTTGCTGGCGGCCTTGTCCAGCTTGCGGGAGGCGTCCCGCATGAGCACGGTGGCCTTCTCGGTGTCGCCGGCCGCAACGGCCTCGTGGAACTTGCGGATGGCGGTCTTCAGCGACGACTTGACCGACTTGTTACGCAGCCGGCGCTTCTCGTTCTGCCGGTTGCGCTTGATCTGGGACTTGATGTTCGCCACGCGACAGCCTCGTCTTATAACTCGGGTTTCGGTCTGCTTCTGCGCGCGACGAGCATGCGTCATCGCTGCGCGAAAAGCCAGGCTACCAGGTCCGCCGGGACGCGCCAAAACGGGCGGCGATCCCACCCGTCGACCCCGGACCGGCGCCCGTTGCGCTGCGCGGTCGCCGCGCTGGTCGGCGCGGGGTCAGCGGGCGGACCGGGGCCAGCCGCGCCGGTCGGCGAGCCAGTCGAGGGCGAGACCGCCGCTGAAGAGGCGGTGCGCCCGGATGTGCGGCGAGGCGGTGCCCGGCGCCGCGTTGGCGCCGGTGAGGTAGTAGCCGGACAGGGCCGCCAGGGTGGCGTCCAGCGCGTCCGACGGTGCCCCGGCCGTCACCGGGTGGTCGGCGAAGAGGGCGTCGGCGTCCAGGCCGCTGCCGTACGCGGTGAGCAGCAGCCCGGCCAGGTCGAACCAGGCCGGCCCCTGGCAGAGCCAGGTCCAGTCGCAGAACCACGCCCGGCCGGACCGGTCGATCAGCACGTTGTCCAGGCGGAGGTCGCCATGGGCCAGGCCGCCGGTCAGGGCGTACCCGGGCAGCAGCGACTCCAGCCGGACCAGCTCGGGCAGGACCTCCTCCCAACCACCGGCGACGGGGCAGGGCCCCGGCCGGGGCTCCCGCCCGGTGGCCACCTCCCGCCACCAGGTGAGGTCCTCGTAGGCCAGGTCGGCGAGGCGGGGCAGGCCCACCGCGACCAGGTCGGCCGGGGGCGCGGCGAGCGCGGCGGCGACCTCCGCGTACCCCGCCAGGGTGGCGGTGAGGTCGGCGGCGGACCAGGGCAACTCCGGCACCCGTCCGTCCACGGCGGTCAGCCCCAGCGCGAACCAGCCGGCCGCGTCGAGGGTCCACCGGGGCCGGGGCACCGGCAGCCCGGCCGGGAGCCGGTCGAGGAGGGCGGCCTCCCGGGCGTACCAGGTGACCAGGTGGGGCTGGTCGGCCGTGGACGCCGCCTTGACGAAGACCCGCCCGCCGTCGGCGGTCTCCAGCACCCCGGCGAAGCCCCGGGTGAAGCCGGACGACGCGACCCGGACCGACCGCACCGGCGCGCCGAGCCGCGCGGCCACCGCGCCGCGCAGCCCGGCCGGCAGGTCCGCCCAGGACGGACGTTCGGCGGTGACCTCGTACGACACCGGGGGCAGCGAGACCGCGCACATGGCGTCCATGGTGCCGCGCGATCGTGTCGTACCGCACCCGCACACTGCCCCGGTGCTGGATGTCGACGACTTCTGGACCCTGGTCGAGGGTTCCGCCACGGTCACCGGGCAGCCCGACGAACGGCTGGCCCGGCTCACCGACCGGCTCGCCGGGCGCACCCCCGCCGAGGTGGTGGACTTCGCCCTCCGGCTGGACGAGGTCCGCCGCCGGGCCGACACCTGGCGGCTCTGGGCCGCCGCGTCGCGGATCTGCGACGGGCACTGCTCCGACGACGGGTTCCACTACTTCCAGGTCTGGCTCGTCGGGCTCGGCCGGGAGACCTTCGACCGGGTGGTCGCCGACCCGGACACGCTCGCCGACGTGCCGCAGGTGCGCCGCCTCGCCGGCCGGTCGCTGCGGGACTGGGCCGACGACGAGTGGCCGGACTGGGAGGGCCTGGACTACGTGGCCGGCGAGGCGTACGAGCGGATCACCGGCGTCGACGAGGGGCTGGACGAGGCGATCGAGGCACGCGGCCACGAGCGCAGCTTCTCCCCGGACCCGCAGGACGAGCAGGACGCCCCGCGTGACCCGGCCGAGTTCGCCCGCCGGTACCCCCGGCTCGCCGAGCTGTTCCCGGCGACCGGCCGGTGAGGGCGCGGCTCTGTCAGACTGCCACTCCATGAGGACCGACGACTTCTGGCAGCTGATCGACCGGGCCCGGGCGGGCGCCGGGGAACCCGGGGCGGTCGCCGCGCGGGCGGTCGCGCTGCTCGCCGAGCGGACTCCGGAGGAGATCGTCGGGTACGCGCACCACCAGCGGCGGGTGCTGGCCGCCTCGTACCGGGTCGACCTCTGGGGGGCCGCCTACCTGATCAACGGCGGAGCCTCGGACGACGGGTTCGAGTACTTCCGGGGCTGGCTGATGACCCAGGGCCGGGCGGTGTTCGCCCGGGCGGTCACCGACCCGGACTCGCTGGCCGAACTACCCGGGGTACGGGCCGCCGCGCTCAGCGGCGAGGAGTTCGAGTGCGAGGACATGCTGGCGGTGCCGTGGGACGCGTACCGGAAGGCCACCGCGACGGACCTGCCGGCGGACCGGGACCCGGTCGCCCAGCCCGACCTGAACGACTTCTGGGACTTCGACGACGAGGAGGAGGCGCGGCGACGGCTGCCCCGGCTGGCCGCCCTCTTCACGGAGCCTCCCGCCGAGTGACCTCCCGCCCTCGCTCGCCCGTGCCGCCGCCGGCGGCTGAGGTGGTAGCAGGGGACCCCTGTTCATCAGAAAGCGGTAACAGGGGACCCCTGCTATCACGCGTGCCGCCACGCGAGGGGAAGGGCGTGGAGGAGCGCTCCGACCTTGTCCGGGAGGACGTGGGAGCATAGAGGGGGGCCGGCGTCACGCCGGCCTGCTCACGTCACGCCGACCAGAACGGACCGCTGTGCCACCGATGCTCGACTCCGGCGCGAACGCTCCTGGTGCCACCGACCCGGGGCGCATCAGGAACTTCTGCATCATCGCCCACATCGACCACGGGAAGTCGACCCTGGCCGACCGGATGCTCCAGCTCACCGAGGTGGTGGATCCCCGGCAGATGCGCGCGCAGTACCTCGACCGGATGGACATCGAGCGGGAACGCGGCATCACCATCAAGAGCCAGGCGGTCCGGATGCCGTGGACCGTCCGGGAGGGCGAGCGCAAGGGCGAGCGCGCCGTCCTGAACATGATCGACACTCCCGGGCACGTCGACTTCACCTACGAGGTGTCCCGGTCGCTCGCCGCCTGTGAGGGCGCGGTGCTGCTGGTCGACGCCGCGCAGGGCATCGAGGCGCAGACCCTGGCGAACCTCTACCTCGCGCTCGAGAACGACCTGCACGTCATCCCGGTGCTCAACAAGATCGACCTGCCGGCCGCACAGCCGGAGAAGTACGCCGAGGAACTGGCCCACCTGATCGGCGGCCAGCCGGAGGACTGCATCCGGGTCTCCGGCAAGACCGGCGAGGGCGTGCCGTACCTGCTGGACGAGATCGTCCGGCAGTTCACCCCACCGGTCGGCGAGGCCGAGTCCCCCGCCCGAGCGATGATCTTCGACTCGGTGTACGACGTCTACCGGGGCGTGGTCACCTACGTCCGGGTGGTCGACGGGCGGATCAGCGCCCGCGACCGGATCAAGATGATGTCCACCGGCGCGGTGCACGAGCTGCTGGAGATCGGCGTCATCTCCCCGGAGATGAAGAAGGCCGACGCGCTCGGCGTCGGCGAGGTGGGCTACCTGATCACCGGCGTGAAGGACGTCCGCCAGTCCCGGGTGGGTGACACGGTCACCATCAACACCCGGCCGGCGTCCCAGGCGCTCGGCGGGTACAAGGACCCGAAGCCGATGGTCTACTCGGGTCTCTACCCGATCGACGGCTCGGACTACCCGAACCTGCGGGACGCCCTGGACAAGCTCAAGCTCAACGACGCCGCCCTGACGTACGAGCCGGAGACCTCGGGCGCGCTCGGCTTCGGCTTCCGCTGCGGCTTCCTCGGCCTGCTGCACCTGGAGATCATCCGGGAGCGGCTGGAGCGGGAGTTCAACCTGGACCTGATCTCCACCGCCCCGAACGTGGTCTACCGGGCCATCCAGGAGGACGGCGAGGAGGTCGTGGTCACCAACCCGAGCGAGTACCCGACCGGCAAGATCGCCGAGGTGTACGAGCCGACGGTGCGGGCCACCGTGCTCACCCCGAACGACTACGTCGGCGCGGTGATGGAGCTCTGCCAGGGGCGGCGCGGCAGCCTGCTCGGCATGGACTACCTCTCCGCCGACCGGGTGGAGCTGCGTTACACGCTTCCCCTCGCGGAGATCATCTTCGACTTCTTCGACCAGCTCAAGAGCCGGACGAAGGGGTACGCCTCGCTCGACTACGAGCCCTCCGGCGAGCAGTCGTCCGACCTGGTCAAGGTGGACATCCTCCTGCACGGCGAGCCGGTCGACGCGTTCAGCGCGATCGTGCACAAGGACAAGGCGTACAACTACGGCACCACGATCGCCGCGAAGCTGCGCACCCTGATCCCGCGTCAGCAGTTCGAGGTGCCGATCCAGGCGGCCATCGGCAGCCGGGTCATCGCCCGGGAGACCATCCGGGCGATCCGCAAGGACGTGCTCGCCAAGTGCTACGG
This sequence comes from Micromonospora sp. NBRC 101691, assembly GCF_030269285.1. Lineage (NCBI taxonomy): Bacteria > Bacillati > Actinomycetota > Actinomycetes > Micromonosporales > Micromonosporaceae > Micromonospora > Micromonospora sp. NBRC 101691. The sequence continues at coordinate 898,467 of NZ_BSTB01000001.1, read as the reverse complement.
CGGTGACATCAGCCGGAAGCGCAAGCTGCTGGAGAAGCAGAAGGAGGGCAAGAAGCGGATGAAGATGGTCGGTCGGGTGGAGGTTCCCCAGGAGGCGTTCATCGCCGCCCTCTCCTCCGACGGCGGCGGCGAGGGCAAGGGCGCGGGGAAGAAGTAGCGCCGAAGATAGTCACTCTCCGTATCGGATCGGCGGGTCGGATCGATCCGTAACGAACGCTTCCACGGGCCGCCCGGTCCTGCGGTCCGCGTACCGGAAGGAATTTTCCGGTACGCGGACGCGTGGGGTCGGGCGGTCTCCCGTCGGTCTGACCTGGTGTTTTGTCGGACTCCCAGGTCGCTTCCAGGTTGTCCCCGGTCGGGGCTCGGTGCCGGATGTCCGGTTGTGCCGGTTTGAGATTTCGGCGCCCCGGGAACTTAGCGGTCACGACAGGAACGACACACCTAGTGACAACACATTGGAGGAGGGCGACCGTGGAGCTCACCGTCTGGGGAATCATCACTGCGCTCATCGTTGGTCTCATCGTCGGCGCGCTCGGCCGTCTGGTCGTCCCGGGCCGGCAGAACATGCCGATCTGGCTGCACATGCTGATCGGTGTCGGCGCCGCGCTGCTGGGCACGATCGTGGCCCGCGCCGCCGGGTTCGCCACCACCGCCGGTGTCGACTGGCGGGAGCTGCTGCTTCAGGTCGCCTTCGCCGCCATCGGTGTCGCGCTGGTGTCGGGCGTCGGCCGTCGTCGCCACGTCACGCACCGGTAACGATCTCCGCGTACCCGCAAGGGGCGCCCGGCCATCCGGCCGGGCGCCCCTTCCGTCTGTTGTACGTTCGCTCCGCCGCCACCCCTGTCGTAAAGGAATTTTACCGACTATGGTGCGGCGGAGAAGGTTTGTGCCAGACGGCGCGAGGGAGAAGTGGCGTGAACAGGTGGAAACGGCTGGCCCCGGTCACCGCCGTCGTGGCCTCGGCCGCGATGTTGATCGCCGGCTGTGGTGGCTCCGACGAGGGTCAGTCAGCTGATAACAGCAAGTTGACGGTCTGGATGATGGGCGAGGGAAGCGAGGCGCAGACCGCCTTCCTCGACGGCGTCGAGGCCGAGTTCAAGAAGAAGCACCCCGAGACCGACGTGGTGGTCCAGTACATCCCGTGGCTCGAGGCGCCGAAGAAGTTCCAGGCGGCGCTCGCCGGCGGCGAAGGGCCGGACATCACCGAACTGGGCAACACCGAGACGCAGGGCTGGGCCGCGCAGGAGGCGCTGGCCGACCTCAGCGGCCGGATGGACGGCTGGGCCGACGGCAAGGACATCCTGCCCGACCTGGTGAAGAACGCGCAGCTCGACGGCAAGCAGTACGGCCTGCCCTGGTACGCGGGCGTGCGGGCGATGTACTACCGCACCGACTGGTTCGCCGAGGCCGGCGTGCAGCCGCCGACGACCTGGGACCAGCTCGTGGCCGCCGCCAAGGCGGTCCAGGCCAAGAAGCCGGGCACCTACGGCATCGCCCTGCCGGGCAACTCCGAGCTGCCCTTCTACTCCTTCCTCTGGAGCGCCGGGGCGGAGATCGCCACCAAGCAGGGCGACACCTGGAAGTCCGGCTACAACACCCCGGAGGCCCAGAAGGCGGTCAAGTTCTGGACCGACATGGTGACCGTGCACAAGGTGGCCCCGCCGGCCGCCGCCGGGTGGAACGAGATCGACGCCCGGACCCAGTTCGCCACCGGCAAGGCGGCGATGGCGTTCGCCGGCAGCTGGCAGCAGGGCGCGATCAAGAAGGACAACCCCGAGATCGAGAAGGTCTGGGGCACCTTCCCCATCCCCGGCCCGGACGGCAAGCCGGCTCCGGCCTTCGCGGGCGGCTCCGACCTGGGCATCTGGGAGGACAGCGAGCGCAAGGACCTGGCCTGGGACTACCTCACCGTCCTGCTGAACAAGAAGAACGCCAAGACCTTCGCCGACAGCCTCGGGTTCTTCCCGGTCTACCAGGATCTGGTCGCCGGCGGTGAGTACGCCAACGACAAGGTGATGGCCGCGTTCGCCACCACCCTCCAGAACACCAAGCTCACGCCGCTCACCCCGAAGTGGGTGGAGGTCAGCCGGACCAAGACGACGACCCAGGCGATGAACAGCTCGGTGATGAAGGGCCAGAAGACGGTGGAGCAGGCCACCGCCGACGCGGCGGCCGAGATGGAAAGCATCCTCAACGCCAAGTGAGCACCCTGACCGACACACCGAAGGCCGCCGCCCCGCGGGAGAACCCCGCGCGGCGGCGGCCCCGGGTGGACCGCCTCCCGTACCTGCTGCTCCTGCCCTGCCTGGCGATCATCGCCGTGCTGCTGCTCTGGCCGCTCGGCCAGGTGGTGTGGATGTCGTTCCACCGGCTGAACAACGTCCGCCAGCTGCGCGGCGACCGGGAATGGCCGTGGATCGGGCTGGAGAACTACGTCCAGATCCTCAGCGATCCCTTCTTCCGGACCGTGCTGCGGAACACCGTGCTCTTCGCGGCGGCCAACGTGGCCTTGACGATGATCCTGGGCACCCTGGTCGGACTCCTGCTCAACCGGCTCAGCAAGCGGATGGCGACCTTCGTCGGCAGCTGCGTGATGCTCGCCTGGGCCACCCCGGCACTGACCGGCACCATCGTCTGGAAGTGGATCTTCGACGACACCAGCGGTCTGGTCACCTGGCTGTTCAACGCGCTGCCGGACGGGTTGTCCCAGGCGCTCTTCGGCCGCACCGACTGGACCGGCTACGGCTGGTTCAACTCGCCACTGCTCTTCTTCGCCATTCTCACCCTGGTGGTGGTCTGGCACTCGTTCCCGTTCATCGCGGTCAGCGTGCTCGCCGGGCTGAAGAGCGTACCGAGTGAACTGCACGAGGCGGCCCGGGTGGATGGGGCCGGTCCCTGGCGGGTCTTCTGGAAGGTCACCTTCCCGCTGCTGCGCCCGGTCTTCGGCATCCTGATCGTGCTCTCCACCATCTGGGACTTCAAGGTCTTCACCCAGCAGTTCGTGCTGGCCGGCGGCACCCAGGACCGGCCGACGTTCATGCTCTCCATCTACTCGTACGCGGAGGCGTTCTCGCCACCGCCGAAGTACGGTCTCGGCGCGGCGATCGCGGTGATCCTCACCCTGATCCTGCTCGTGGTGACCGGCCTCTACGTCCGCATGGTGCTCAAGCAGGAGGAGGAGTGATGCGCGGCACGCTCGTGAAGCGGATCGCCCTCAACGGAGCCGGGCTGCTGGTGGCGCTCTTCGCGGCCTTCCCCGTCTACTGGATGATCGCGACGTCGCTGAAGCCGAACCGGGAGATCTTCTCCTCGACGCCGCGACCGGTGCCGACCGAGCCGACGCTCGACCACTACAAGAGCATCCTCACCGGCAACCTGATCCCCGGCGTCAGCTTCGCGGACTTCTTCCTCAACAGCGTCCTGGTCGCCGGGGCGACCGTGCTGCTCAGCGGCCTGGTGGCACTGCTCGCCGCCACCGCGGTGGCCCGGTTCCGGTTCAAGCTGCGGACCAGCTTCCTGATCATGCTGCTGATCGTCCAGATGATCCCGCTGGAGGCGTTGGTCATCCCGCTGTTCCTGATGATCCAGCGGCTCGGCCTCTACAACACGCTGCCCAGCCTGATCCTCACCTACCTCGGCTTCTCGTTGCCGTTCGCGGTCTGGATGCTGCGCGGCTTCGTGGCCGCCGTGCCGAAGGAACTGGAGGAGGCGGCGGCGATCGACGGGGCCACCCGGGCGCAGATCTTCCGGAAGGTCCTCTTCCCGCTGGTCGCCCCCGGCCTGGTGGCGACCAGCATCTTCTCCTTCATCACCGCATGGAACGAACTGATCTTCGCGTTGACCTTCATCAACGACCAGGACCGGTACACGCTCCCGGTGGCGATGACGTTCTTCTTCGGCCGCGACGACACGGCGTGGGGCCCGGTGATGGCCGCCTCCACGATCTTCACCCTGCCGGTGATCGTCTTCTTCCTGGTGGTCCAGCGCCGGATGGTCTCCGGCCTGGTCGCGGGCGCGGTCAAGGGCTGAGGTTGGTGGTTGGTTGTTAGCAGGGGACCCTTGTTACCGCTTTTTGCGGAGCAGGGGGCCCCTGCAAACACCTGAACCGTCGCCGCCCACCCACACCGCGAACGCCCCGCTGCCCGTCCCGGCAGCAGCCAGCCGGCAGACCGTCCGGACGGACTCAGGAGAAGCGCTCGACGGTGACCGGGATCAAACCCCGCAGGCGCAGTGTCGTGGTCAGCTCACGCAGCACCGGCCGTACGCCGTCGTCCCGTCCGGTCGCCAGGTCGACGGTCAGGTCCAGGCAGTACGCCCCGACCACCCCGATCCGACGCAGCTCCCAGCGGAAGACATCGGCTCCGACCCGACGGCGGGCGCTACCGACCACCCCGTCCGGGCGGGTCGGATCGGTGCCGGTCATCTGCCACACCGACGACAGTTCGACGAGGTGGTCCGGCCCCAGCTCGTTGGCGAACAGCACCCGGTAGACCCGGGTGCTGTGGAAACCGGGAGTGACCTGCTCCGGGGACAGCAGCAGCGGAGCCGACGCCGCACGGGTGTCTCCCGCCCGTAGGTGACCGCGCAGGGTCGCCTCGTCCGGGAGCGTGGCTCCGCCGAGCTGGCGGTAGACGACCTCGGCCCGGTGGCGGGGCACCCCGACGACCCGTCCGCGCAGCTCGGGGTCGGCCCGGATGTTCCTGCTCAGCTCGCGCGCCGTCCACCATCCCGGTCCGCCCGGCGTCCACGCGGCGCTGTCCACCCGGAGCACCTGGTGGTCCGCGCCGAAGAGGAACTCCTCGACGACGATGCCCTCGGGCGGCGCGGCCGGTCGGTCGCCCGGCGGTCGGGGACGGACCAGGTAGTAGTCCAGCGCCGGCGCGGTGGGCCGGGGCCGTCGGACGGGCACCGGTGGCCGGCCGGCCGCTCCGCCGCCTCCGGTACGGGACATCGCCATGTACGCATTCTCGACCACAATCTGCAGATGCCCAGGACGTCGGCAGCCCGCGCGCCCTGACCCCTCGGAGCGCAACTTCGAGGGGTCGCCCGGTGAGCGCGACAGTGTCCACCGGGCCGCTGGTTTCCACGGTCTGCGTTGCGCGTGGGCAGGTCGTGAGGCCCCGGACGGTGCGCGCCGTCTCGGTGCTGTCATGGCTGGGGTGAGGGCCAGCCGAGAAGGCGGGCACCCAGGACGGCGGCGTGCAGCGTGAAGCGTTGGGTGGGTTCGCCGGGGTGGTAACCGGTGAGGTCGTGGATACGGTCGAGGCGGTAGGTGACGGCACGGACGGACAGGTGCATGTGGCGGGCGGTGGCGGTGTAGTTGCCCTGGTTGTCGAACAGGACGGTGAGGGTGTCGAGGTAGGGCTGGGCACCGCCGCGAGCGGTGGTCAGCGGGCCGAGGACAGTGGTGACCAGGTCGGTGATGGCATCGCGGTCGCGTAGCAGTACAGGAAAGACGAGCAGGTCGGCGGCGTTGAGCACCGGTGTGGTGAAGCCGAGCTTCGTGGCGTGGTCGAGGGTGTTGCGGGCTTCGTCGAGCGAGGTGGCGAGGCCGGCCAGGCCGGGGTGGGCACGGCCGACCGCGAGTTGCCAGCCGTCGGTGCCGAGTTCGGCGATGAGCCGGTGGGCGAGCTCGGCGGTGATGCCGCGCAGGCCTCCTGCGCTGATGCAGACGAGGTCGCCGTCGCGCAGGGTGGTGAGGATGTTGCCTTCGCCGAACCGGCCGGCCAGCGCGGCGTCGACGCGATGGACGACCTCGGCGGTGAGGCCGGCTGCTCGGGCGACGAGCACGACGTGGGCTGCGGAGAGGCGGATGCCGTAGCGGTGGGCCCGCTCGGCGAGGCGTCCGGGGTCGGCGCGGCCGGTGAGCAGGTCGTTGACGAAGACGGCGCGGTTGTGGTCGTGGCGGGCGAGTTCGGCGTGGGTCTGATGGGCGTAGCCGTCGAGGAGCGCGTCGAGCAGCGACCGCGCCGTCTCGAGGACAGCCGCTGCCTGCGCATGGACGCCGGTCGTGGTGTCGTCTGGGCCGACGGTGGTGTACTGCCAGCGGTCGGCGGCGGCACGCAGCATGGTGCCGACCAGGTCGGGCAGTTGCAGGCCGGTGTCCGCGGCCCGCGCGCCGAGTCGGGCGGCGGCCTGCGTACGCCGGTCACCTGCCGGTTCGTCCAACAGCGCCCGGCATGCCTGGGTGAGCCACAGTTGTTCGCCGTTCGCGGTCTCCCCTGTGGCCGCCGCGGGCGGGCGGCCACCGGTGCGCGATTCAGACACCGACGTCGCGACGGTCGAAGAGGATCACCCCGGCGGCCGCGGTGAGGGCACCGACGGCGGCGAGGACGAGCAGTTCGGCCGGGTGCCAGCCGGTGTGCAGCGGGTCGGTGCCGATGAAGTAGTGGAAGGGCGACAGCCAACGCAGCCATCCCCAGCCGTCGAGCATGCCGCCGATGGCATTGACCATGTAGGTCGCCACGGCGACGACACCGGTGACCGCCAGGACGGTGCCGCGTCGCCCGGTGGCCGCGCCGATGAGGAACGCGATGCCGGTGAAGCACCACACCAGCGCGACCAGCCCGGCGCACGCGGCGGCGACGTTGGACAGCGGAATGTCCATGCCGACCGCAGGGACGACGAGCATGAGCACCAGCAACGGGATGGCGGCGACCGAGGTGACCGCCGCGCTGGCGGCGGTCAGGCGCTGCCGGGCGAACGCAATACGGGAGAGCGGGTTGGCCAGCAGCAGTTCCATGCCGCCGTCCTCCTCGGGCCGGGCGATCGTCCGCGCGGTCAGGGTCACGGCGCACATGAGCACCAGCAGCGGGCCGATGAGGCTGAAGACGGTGGCCTGGAGGTAGCCGGCGGCGGAAAGCATGTCGGCGATGCCGAGGAAGTCGAGCATCCCCTGGGGCAGGGCGTCCTGCTTGAGCTCGGCCGCGCCCTGAAAACTGGCGTAGAAGCCGGTATAGGTGGCGGTGAACGCGGCGACGCCGACGGCCCAGCCGATTACCGCTCGGCGGTCGTCCCGCCACGTCTTATGCACCAGCGCGGGCAGCATCGCCGGCTCCTTCGGAGTGGTAGTAGAACGACAGGAACGTCTCCTCAAGGTCCGGCTCGGCCGACAGCAGGTCGACGACCTCGTGCCGGGCCGCGGCCTTGACCAGCGGATCGAGCCGGCCGTCGACGGTGCATCTGAGCACCGGCCCGGAGATCGTCACGTCGCTGACACCTGGCAGAACGTCGAACTCGGCCGCGTCGACCGGGTCGGCGAAGTGGATCTCGACGGTGCGGACCGCACGCCGGCCGAGCGACTCCACCCGCTCGACCGCGGCGAGCCGGCCGTCGCGGACGATCGCGATCCGGTCGGCGCTCTGCTGCACCTCAGCCAGCACGTGGGACGACATGAACACGGTCTGGCCGGCAGTGCGGGCATCGTGCACCATGGCCAGGAACTCCTGCTGCACCAGCGGGTCCAGGCCGCTGGTCGGCTCGTCGAGGACCAGCAGCGCCGGTCGGTGCATGAACGCCTGGACCAGGCCGACCTTCTGCTTGTTGCCCTTGCTCATCGTGTGGACCGGCCGAGACAGGTCCAGGCTCAGCCGGTCGGCCAGCTCCGTCACCTGCGACCACGGCACACCGCCGCGGGCGTCGGCGAAGAACCGCAGCAGCGCATCGGCCCGGCCGCGACCGGGGAACGCCAGTTCGCCGGGGAGATAACCGATCTGCCGGTGCAGGGTGGCCTTGTCCCGGCGCGGATCCAGGCCGAAGATCGTGGCGCGTCCCCGGGTGGGGCGCAGAAAGTCCAGCAGCAGCCGGATAGTCGTGGTCTTCCCGGCCCCGTTCGGACCGAGGAAACCCATCACCTCCCCGGTGCGGACCTCCAGGGTGAGGCCCTCGACGCCGCGGCGCGGACCGTAGAGCTTCGTCAGGTCCTCGGCATGTACGGCGATGTCGCTCGTCATACCCCACATCGTGGCCACGACCCCCATCCCGCCTCCAGGTCCGGATCCGGTCGACAACCGGCCGGGATCCTTGCCGAGGTCCGGCAAACCCGCAGCATACGAGCCATACCGCGCAAGGGCGCCCGCCGCTGCGGGCCCTCCCTGACAGCGTGCCGGGTGAACGGGGTCGTGACCGGTGCGATGGTGAGCGCGGCGGTTGTGCCGTGGCTCCTCGGCGTCGCCGGCCACCAGCCGTCGTGCCCTTCGCGGCTGACGGCCGGCCCGTGTTCGGTCGTAGGCTGGCCGGTATGACGGGGAAGGTGATCTCGGTGAACCTCGCGGTGGTCACCGAGGCGGAGTGGGCCGGTGACGCCAGCGGCCGCAGTGGCATCGACAAGCGGCCGGCAGCCGGGCGGGTGTCGATCAGGTTCGACGGGGTGGTCGGCGACTTCATCGCCGAGCGGGCCCACCACGGCGGCCCGGACCAGGCGGTGTACGCGTACGGCACGGAGGACGCCGACTGGTGGGCGGCGGAGCTGGATCGGGCGGTGCCCCCGGGACGCTTCGGGGAGAACCTCACCACCCACGGGGTGGACGTGACCGGAGCGGTGATCGGGGAGCAGTGGGCGATCGGGTCCGCGCTGCTCCAGGTCACCAAGCCGCGTACGCCCTGCCGGACGTTCGCCGGGTTCTGGGCCGTACCGGATCTGATCAAGCGGTTCGCCGCGCGGGCGGCTCCCGGGGCGTACCTCCGGGTGCTCCGGGAGGGCGAGGTGGGCACCGACGACCGGGTCGAGGTGCGGGACCGTCCGGCGCACGGCGTCACCATCGGCGAGGTGTTCCGGGCCCTGCACGGGGAGCCGGAGCTGTTGCCCCGGCTGCTCGACGCGCCGGGTCTGCCCGAGCCGCTCCGGGAGAAGGTCCGCCGTCGGCTGGGCGTGGCCTCCGGCCCGCCGAGGTGACTGCAGGGGTCCCTTGCTACCCAGAAAGCGGTAACAGGGGTCCCCTGCTACCGAAAAAGCGGTAACAGGGGACCCCTGCAGTCACCCGGAGCCGGTGCGGCAGTCACCTGGAGCCCGTGCGGCGGCTGCGGTCAGCGGAGCCAGGGGATGTTGCGGTCCAGCAGACCGCGCTCCTTCAGCTCCTTGCGCAGCGGGATCTCGTCGTCGATGTACCCGTTCCAGTTGATGCCCCAGTAGTTCGCGGTGTGGGTGCCCTCACCGCAGAGCTGGCGCTGCACCGGCGTGCGGTTGGCCCACCACTCGCCGTCGGAGTCGATGTGCAGCTCGTCCAGCGGCCGGATCCACCGGTAGGTGTAGCCGACGAAGAGCATCTTGCGGGTGATGGTCGACAGGTTCGTCGACCGGGAGTGCCACTGGCGGCGGTCGAAGATGAAGGCGTCGCCCGGGTTCGCGGTGATCTCCACCGTGCCCTCCGGGTCCGGGTTGTGCACGCTCAGGTCGTCCGGCCGGGGCAGCGAGTTCCACAGGTGGCTGCCCGGGATGACCTTGGTCGCGCCCCGCCCCTTTTCCGACAGGTCGGAGAGCACGTAGGCGACCTTCAGCGAGAACATCGGCCGGGGGACGTTCGGGTCCATCGTCTCCGGGTCGGAGTTCTGCCGGTACCCGTCCTGGTGCCAGCCCCAGTACGGCTTCTCCGGCTCGGCCGCCGGCGGGGTCACGTCCAGGTGGTTGTGGTGCGTGTAGATGTTCCACCCGGCCAGCCCCCACATGTACGGGAAGGCGATCGGGTGGGTGAGCAGTTCGCCGAAGAGCTCGTCCCGCTCCAGGAAGCCCAGCAGGTGCAGGGTCCCGTCCTTGGTGGTCTTGCCCTTGGCCTTCTCCTCCTCGTAGACGCGGTCGACCGCGGCCTCCAGGGCGGCCCGGTGATCCTCCGTCAGCACGTTGCGTAGCAGAAGGAAACCCTGCTCGTGGAACTCTTTGCGATCAACATCGCTGATCGGCTCGTAACCGGTCCGGCCACCGTAGTCGAACACCGCTGTCACCCCTCCCCGAAAGGAATCCGCCATTTCTGGCACAGATCGCCGATGGTAACGCGCCGTCGCCAAGGTCGGCGTCCGACACCCGACCACCGGGAACTGGCCTGATGGTGGACGTCCCGGCGGCTGGGCGGTGCGGATCGACCCCGCAGGTGGCTACGGAGAGAGACGGAGGTCACCCCTCGTCGAAGACCTCGGCGACCACCCGGGCGTCCTGCCGTTCCCGGTCGGAGACCCGGGACCAGGTGCCCCGGTCGGCCGTCCACTCCAGGTCGGCGAAGAGGACCCGCCGGACACCGTGGTCGTGGGCGTGCGACACCAGCCAGTGCGCGTACCGCCAGCCGTCGCGCGGGTCGGCGGCGGGAACGGTCAGCCCGGTCAGTTCGGCGGGGTTGACCGCCTCCGGCAGTCCCCAGTCCAGGGTGAGGTTCTGGGTCAGCGCGGCCGCCGCGGCGGCGCCACGCATCACCGGCGTACGACCGACGGTGCAGGCGACCGCGGCGGTGACGTCGCCGAGCAGCGCTCGGGTGAGCACCTCCGACTCGTCGGCCCACTTCTCGTACGCCTCGGGGAACGCCGACCGCTGGACGGCCTGGGCGGCGTCGGTGACCCGCATCTCCTGCCAGCCGCGGACCTTCTTGAGCCCCGCGTAGAACTTGTTGGCGGCATAGCGCGGGTCGCTGATCTGCTCCGGCGTGCCCCAGCCCTGGCTGGGTCGCTGCTGGAACAGCCCGATCGAGTCCCGGTCGCCGTCGGGCAGGTTCTCCAGCCCGGACTCCTGGAACGCGGTGGCGAGCGCGACGACGACCGCCCGCTCGGGCATCTTCCGCTGGATGCCGATCGCCGCGATGGTGGCCGCGTTCGCCATCTGCTCGGCGTTCAGCCGGACGTGCCCGTCGGCCCGGACCGTGCAACTGCGTCCTGCTATCGGCAGCCGTATGTCGTCACCGACGTTCCGGATGACGAGATAGATCCCGATGCTGGCGATGATGGCGACGACGAGGCCGGTCGCCACAATTGCCCGAGTTCGCACCCACACCCCCTGAACGACAGTCAGCCAAGCCTACGTCCCGCATGCCACCGCTCCACGCTCTCGACCGGTTCGGCCGACAGTGTCCGGACTCATCGCCGATGTCCCACCGGCCGGACGTTCGCCCCCGCCTACCCGGCGTCGAGGGCGGCCACCCACCGGGTCGGTCGCTTTTCCCGAAAGGCCAGCACTCCCTCCCGGCCCTCCTCGGAGAGGAAGTAGCCGGTGGAGACGGCGGACAGGTGGTCCAGCTCACGGCGCAGGTCCGTCTCGGGCGTACGACGCAGCAGCTCCTTCGCGCCGGCCAACGCCCCCGGCGCCCCCTTGACCAGCGCCGCGCACCAGCGGGCCACCGCCTCGTCCAGCTCCGCGGCGGGCACCGCCGTGGTGACCAGCCCGACCTCGGCGGCCCGCCGACCGTCGAAGGTCTCCCCGGTGAGGTACAGCTCGGCCGCCGCGCGGGAGGTCAGCCGCGGCAGGACGGTCGCCGAGATCACCGCCGGGATCACCCCGAGCCGCACCTCGGTGAAGGCGAAGGTCGCCTCCTCGACGCAGACCGCCAGGTCGGCGGCGGCGATCAGGCCCAGCCCGCCGGCGCGCGCCGGTCCGGCGACCCGCGCCACCACCGGCTTCGGGCACTCCCGGACCGCCGCCAGGACGTCGCCGAGCTTCCCGGCGGGCACGCTCCCGCTCGCGTACGCCGCGGCGGTCTCCTTCAGGTCCGCGCCGGAGCAGAACACCGGGCCGGTGTGGTCGAGCACCACCACCCGCACCGAGGGGTCGGCGACCGCCGTGGCCAGGCCGTCGAGCAGCTCGGTCATCAGGGGCGTGGAGAGCGCGTTGCGGTTGTGCGGGCTGTCCAGGGTGAGTGTGGTCACCCCACGGGCCGTCGACACCCGCACCAGCGCGTCGGGAAGGGTCATGGAAGGGCACACTAGTGGCCATGCCCGGCGTCCTTCCAGAAGGCGAATCCGTACCGACCGACGGGTCGCTCCCATCGACCGCCCTGCGCGCGGTCGGCGCGCGCGGCTTCGGGGTCTACCTCCACGTGCCCTTCTGCGCCAGCCGCTGCGGCTACTGCGACTTCAACACCTACACCGCCAGCGAACTCGGCGGCGGCGCGAACCGGGACAACTACGCCGACACCGTCCTGACCGAGCTGGGGCTCGCCGCCCGGGTGCTCGGGGACACTCCGCCGCCCCGGGTGGACACGGTCTTCGTCGGCGGTGGCACGCCCACCCTGCTCCCCGCCGACGACCTGGCCCGCCTCCTCGACGGCATCGACCGCACCTGGGGGTTGGCCGCCGACGCCGAGGTCACCACCGAGGCCAACCCGGAGTCGGTGACACCGGAGTCGCTGAAGACGCTGCGCGCGGCCGGGTACACCCGCATCTCGCTGGGCATGCAGTCGGCCGCGCCGGGCGTGCTCGCCGTGCTCGACCGCAAGCACTCCGCCGGGCGGGCCACCGCCGCCGCGGCCGAGGCCCGCGACGCCGGGTTCGACCACGTCAACCTCGACCTGATCTACGGTACGCCGGGGGAGCGGGCCGAGGACTTCGCCGCCTCGCTCGACCAGGTGGTCGCCGCCGGGGTGGACCACGTCAGCGCGTACGCCCTGATCGTGGAGGAGGGCACCCGGCTCGCCGCCCGGATGCGCCGGGGCGAGCTGGCGTACCCCTCCGACGACGTCGCGGCGGACCGCTACCTGGCCGCGGAGGCCGCCCTCGACGCGGCCGGTTTCTCCTGGTACGAGGTCTCCAACTGGGCCCGGACGCCGGACGCCCGGTGCCGCCACAACCTGCTCTACTGGACCGGCGGCGACTGGTGGGGCCTCGGCCCGGGGGCGCACAGCCACGTCGGCGGGGTGCGCTGGTGGAACGTCCGACACCCGAGTGCGTACGCGGCGAAGCTGGCCGCCGGGGAGTCGCCCGGCCAGGCGCGGGAGGTCCTCACCGTCGACGAGGCGCACATGGAGGACGTGATGCTCCGGCTCCGGCTCGCCTCCGGGCTGCCGCTGGCGGTGCTCGACCCCGCCGGCCGGGCCGGCGCCGAGCGGGCCCGCGCCGCCGGGCTGCTCGCCGAGGCCGACTACGCCGCCGGCCGGGCGGTGCTCACCCTGCGTGGCCGACTGCTCGCCGACGCCGTGGTCCGCGACCTGCTGCCCTGAAGCGTCCCCTCGACAGCGTGCGCGCCACCCGCCGCCCCGGCGGTCTCCCGGGCACCGTGTCGCGCCACCCGGGGCTGCCATGAGGACGGCCGGCCCCGGGAACACCACCGGGACCGGCCGGACGGCTCACTTCACGAAGCTCCGGGTCATCGGGTACTGGTAGAGCAGGTCCTGGTTGGCCTTGAGGGCGGCCACGATGCCGAGCACGATCGGCACGATCGCGAGCACGATCGGCACGAAGGAGAGCAGGCCGCAGGTGATCGCGGCGAGCAGCCAGCCCACCAGGATCGCGACCGCCCAGGTGATCTGGAAGTTGAGCGCGGCGACGGCGTGTGCGCGTACCGCCGGGGACTGCTGGCCCCGGACCAGCAGCACGATCAGCGGCCCGACCCAGCCGAACAGGGTCGCACCGATCACGATGCCGATCGGCCCGCCGGCGTGGGCCAGGATCGCCCAGGTCCGGTCGTCGCCACCGATCGGGCCGGGGGACGGCTGCGGCCCGCCCCCGCCCGGCGGCGGATATCCACCCGGCCCTCCGGGCGTGTGCGCCCCCGTGGCCCCGGGCGGCGGGAAGCCCGGTGGCGGGTAACCGCCCTGCTCACCCGCTGGGTGGTAACCGCCCGCTTCGCCCGGCGGCGGGTAACCGCCCTGGTCGCCCGGCGGCGGCGGGTAGCTGGCCTGGGGGTCCGGTGTCGGGTAGCCGGTAGCGGCGAAGTGCCCGCCCGAGGTCGGGTGGTCGGCCGACGGGGCGTCACCGGACGGGCCGTAACCCACCGTCGGCGGCTCCGGGGCGACGGCGGCGTGGCGCTCCGTCGGCGGCTCGTCGCCGAGCGACCCGTAGCGCTGTGTCGGCGGCTCGTACGACGGCGTCGTCCAGTTCTCCGTGGGCGGCTCGGGGGCCGGCGTCGTCCAGTTCTCCGTGGGCGGCTCGGGGGACGACGGGGGAAGGTGCTCGGTGGGTGGCTCATGGGGCGGCGTGGGCCAGCCGCCGGGCGGGGTGGATCCACCCGGTGGGGGATACCCGGACGCACCGGCCGCGTCGGAGAGTGGGGTGGTGGGCTCGTCGGGTGTCGACGGGGACCCGGACGGGGCGAGCGGCATGGTCGGCTCCGGCGGGTACCGGCCGGCGTCGCCCGCGCCGGGCGGGCGCGGCGGTTCAGTCATACCGGTCACGGTAGGGGCACCGGACAAGGCGCGACCAGCGGGCGCGTCCTGATCACCCGGGGGGACGGCCGGTACCGGGCCGGGGGCGGGGGTCGACACCGATCATCGCGTCCCGGGGGTGCCCCGACGTAGACTGGCACTCGTTAAAGTCGAGTGCCAGGAGCGCGTCGTCGTCGGCGACCGCCGCCGGTCGTCGCCGGGGGTGGGCACGCGCCGCGACGGACCGGGCGCCGACCGGCGTAGGAGGTGGGGAGAGTGGGTCTGGACGACCGCAAGCTCGCCGTGCTGCGCGCGATCGTCGAGGACTACGTCGCGACCCAGGAGCCGGTCGGCAGCAAGGCGCTGGTCGAGCGGCACCAGCTGGGCGTCTCCCCGGCCACGGTCCGCAACGACATGGCGGTGCTGGAGGAGGAGGGCTACATCCGGCAGCCGCACACCAGCGCCGGCCGGGTGCCCACCGACCGTGGCTACCGCCTCTTCGTCGACCGGCTCAGCCGGGTCAAGCCGCTCAGCCCGGCCGAGCGTCGGGCGATCGAGCGGTTCCTGGTCGGCGCGGTCGACCTCGACGACGTCGTCCACCGCACCGTCCGGCTCCTCGCCCAGCTCACCCGCCAGGTGGCCGTGGTGCAGTACCCGAGCCTGGCGCGGTCCTCGGTGCGACACCTGGAGCTGGTGCCGATCTCCACCACCCGGCTGATGCTGGTGATGATCGCCGACACCGGTCGGGTCGAGCAGCGGCTGGTGGAGCTGCCCGCGCCGGTTCCCGCCGACGACGTCACCGACCTGCGTCGCCTGGTCAACGAGAAGCTCTGCGGCACCCGGCTGTCGGACACCCCACCGCTGGTGCAGGCGTTGGTGGAGGAGGTCGACGCCGGGCTGCGTCCGGCGATGACCACGCTCTCCACCGTTCTGCTGGAGACCCTGGTCGAGCGGCACGAGGAGCGGATCGCGCTGGCCGGCACGGCCAACCTGACCCGGGGCGGCCTGCTCGACTTCCAGGGCTCGTTACGTCCGATCCTCGAGGCGCTCGAGGAGGAGGTCGTGC
Source organism: Micromonospora sp. NBRC 101691 (assembly GCF_030269285.1). Taxonomy (NCBI): domain Bacteria; kingdom Bacillati; phylum Actinomycetota; class Actinomycetes; order Micromonosporales; family Micromonosporaceae; genus Micromonospora; species Micromonospora sp. NBRC 101691. Next base: position 883,131 of record NZ_BSTB01000001.1, on the reverse strand, counting down.
TGCTCAAGCTGATCGGCGAGGTCGAGCCGAGCACGACCCGGATCCGGATCGGCGACGAGAACGAGATCGACAACCTGCGGGGTACGTCGGTGGTCAGCACGGGTTACGGTCCAGGTGCCACCATCGTGGGTGGGCTGGGCGTGCTCGGCCCGACACGGATGGACTACCCCGGCACCATCGCCACGGTACGCGCCGTGGCACGCTACGTGGGCGAGCTGCTGGCCCAGAACTGACCAGTCAGGGCCGACGGCCGGCTCGGGCCGACGACCGGCGCAACGCGAGACGAACATGAGGACACGGAACGCAGTGGCCAGGGACTACTACGGCATCCTCGGTGTCAGCCGGGAAGCCTCCGATGACGAGATCAAGCGCGCCTACCGCAAGCTGGCGCGGCAGTTCCACCCGGACGTCAATCCGGACCCGGAGGCCCAGGAGAAGTTCAAGGACATCAACGCCGCGTACGAGGTCCTCTCGGACGACCGGAAGCGGCAGATCGTCGACCTGGGTGGCGATCCGCTCGCTCCCGGTGGCGGCGCGGCCGGTCCGGGCGGACCGGGCGGCGCGGGGCCGTTCGTCGGCTTCCAGGACATCATGGACGCCTTCTTCGGCGGGGCCACCGGCTCGCGGGGGCCGCGTCCGCGCACCCGTCCCGGGGCGGACGCGATCCTGCGGCTGGAACTGGACCTCAACGAGACGGCGTTCGGCGTCGAGGCGCCGATCACCGTCGACACCGCCGTGCTCTGCACCACCTGCTCCGGCGCGGGCACGGCCGCCGGCACCCACCTGGCCACGTGTGAGGCGTGCGGTGGCCGGGGCGAGGTGCAGTCGGTGCAGCGCACCTTCCTCGGCCAGGTCGTCTCGGCCCGGCCCTGCACGGTCTGCCAGGGGCACGGCACCACGATCCCGCACCCCTGCCCGACCTGTGCCGGGGACGGCCGGGTGCGTACCCGCCGTTCGCTGACCGTCAAGATCCCCGCCGGGGTGGAGGACGGCATGCGGATCCGCCTCGCCCAGCAGGGTGAGGTCGGCCCGGGTGGCGGCACCGCCGGCGACCTCTACGTCGAGATCCACGAACGGCCGCACGACGTCTACTCCCGCAAGGGCGACGACCTGCACTGCCGGGTGACCGTGCCGATGACCGCGGCGGCGCTCGGCACCCGGTTGACCATCAAGACGCTGGACAGCGAGGAGACCGTCGACGTCAAGGCGGGCACCCAGCCGGGCAGCACGATGCGGTTGCGCGCCCGGGGCGTACCGCACCTGCGCGGCACCGGCCGGGGTGACCTCTACGTCCACCTCGACGTGCGGACCCCGACCAAGCTCGACGCCGACCAGGAGCGGATGCTGCGCGAGTTCGCCAAGACCCGGGGCGAGGAGGTCGCCGAGCTGAGCAAGCAGGGCGGCTTCTTCTCCCGGATGCGGGACGCGTTCAACGGGCACGGCTGAGTGTCGGCCCCGCTCTTCCTGGTCGAGTCGCTGCCCGTCGCCGACACGCTGACCCTGGACGGCCCGGAGGGCCACCACGCGGCCACCGTGCAGCGGCTGCGGGTCGGCGAGGAACTGCTGCTGGCCGACGGTCGGGGTGGCACGGCCGCCGCCGTGGTCACCGCCGTCGGCCGGGGCGCCCTCGACCTGACCGTCACCTCGCGGGGGTACGCCGACGCGGCGGTGCCCCGCGTCGTGGTGGTGCAGGGCATCGCCAAGGGCGACCGGGGCGAACTGGCCGTCCAGGCGATGACCGAGGTCGGCGTGGACGAGATCGTGCCCTGGGCGGCGTCCCGCTCGGTGACGCAGTGGCGGGGCGAGCGGGGCGTACGCGCCCGGGAGAAGTGGGTGGCGACCGCCCGGGAGGCGGCCAAGCAGGCCCGCCGGGCCTGGCTGCCGGTGGTGGCCGGTGCCCCCGACGAGTCGACGGCGGCGGTGGCGGCGCGGCTCTCCGGTGCCGCCGCCGGGTTCGTGCTGCACGAGGAGGCACAGGACCGGCTGACCACCGTCGAGCTGCCTCCGGCCGGTGAGATCGTGCTGGTGGTGGGCCCGGAGGGTGGGATCGCCCCGGCCGAACTGGACGCCTTCCGGGCGGCCGGTGGTCGCCCGGTGCGGCTCGGGCCGGCGGTGCTGCGTACCTCGACCGCCGGGGTGGCCGCGCTCAGCGTGCTCGCCACCCGCCTCACCCGCTGGTGACCCGCCCTTCCCGCCCAGCCGTGATCAACGCGACATGCGGCATGTCGGGGTGTGGGAGGGACCCGACGGCCCGGGATGCCGCAATCGGGGGTGGAACCCGGGCGGGTCAGAGGCGGGGGAAGACCTGGACGGTCTCCTCGTCGGGGCTGAGGTCGAGACCGGCCGGGCCGACGATGCGGGGATCGGGCACGCCGACCACCTCGGTGTCCTTGTCCGTGTAGGCGAAGCGGTTGAGCACGTGGCGCATGGCCTCCAGCCGGGCCCGCTTCTTGTCGTTGCTCTTGACCACCGTCCACGGCGCGTCGGCGGTGTCGGTGTAGAAGAACATCGCCTCCTTGGCCTCGGTGTACTCGTCCCACTTGTCCAGCGCGGCGATGTCCATCGGGGACAGCTTCCACTGGCGTACCGGGTCGACCTGACGGATGGCGAACCGGGTGCGCTGCTCGTTCTGGGAGACCGAGAACCAGAGCTTGACCAGCCGGATGCCGGAGCGGACCAGCATCCGCTCCAGCTCGGGGGCCTGGCGTAGGAACTCCAGGTACTCCTTGCGGGTGCAGAAGCCCATCACCCGCTCGACCCCGGCCCGGTTGTACCAGGACCGGTCGAAGAGCACGATCTCGCCGGCCGCCGGCAGGTGGTGCAGCCAACGCTGGAAGTACCACTGGCTGGACTCCCGCTCGTTCGGCTTGACCAGGGCCACCACCTTCGCGCCGCGCGGGTTGAGGTGTTCCATGAAGCGCTTGATCGTGCCGCCCTTGCCGGCCGCGTCCCGCCCCTCGAAGAGGATCACCAGCCGCTCGCCGGACTCCTTGATCCAATCCTGGAGCTTGAGGAGCTCGATCTGGAGCAGACGCTTGTGGTGGTCGTACTCCTCACGGGCCAGGCGCTCGTCGTACGGGTAGTCCTCCCGCCAGGTGTCCACCGGGCTGCCGTCCGCACGGAGCAGCACCGGGTCGTCGTCGTGGTCGTCGACCACCTGGTAGTCGGCGGAGAGGTCCAGCAGCGCGGCGTCGGCCATGTCGGGGATCCTTACCCGGGTTCCGGGCCGGTCAGCCGTCCCGGTTGCTGGGAGTTCGCTGAGAGACCAGCCTCAGGAACGCAGGTAGGACGCGCCGTTCAGGTCGACGATGGTGCCCGAGGCCCACTCCGCCTCCGGGGAGGCGAGCCAGTGCACCGCGGCGGCGATCTCCTCCGGTCGGGCCACCCGGTCGAACGGGCTCTGCGCCCGCACGGCCGCGCCCCGGGGCGACTTGAGGTGCTCGTTGGTCATGTCGGTCTCCACGAACCCGGGCGCGACCGTCGCCACCGCGATGCCGTACGGGGCCAGCGCCACCGCGAGGGACTGCCCCATCGCGTTCATGCCCGCCTTGCTCGCCCCGTACGCCGGGTTGCCCGGCTCGCCACGGAACGCCCCCCGGGAGGAGACGTTGACGATCCGGCCGCCCCGGTCGCGCATGTGCTGGGCGGCGCACCAGGACGCGTTGGCCGCGCCGAGCAGGTTGGTGTCGACGATCTGCCGCCAGCGCTGCCGCCACTGCTCGTACGTGGTCTCGAAGACCGGGTGCGGCGGATCCGCCGGACCGAACACCCCGGCGTTGTTGACCAGCACGTCCAGGCCGCCGAGCCCGGCTGCCGCCTCGTCCACCGCGGCCCGGACCGCGTCCGGGTCGGCCAGGTCGGCCCGGACCACGAGGTGCCCGTCGCCGGGCAGTTCCGCCCGCAGCCGCTCGGCCAGTTCCGCCGAGTCGCGGTGGTGGATCGCCACCCGGTCGCCGCCGGCCGCGAACCTGCGCGCCACCGCTCGGCCGATGCCGCGCGAGGCCCCCGTCACCAGTACCGCCCGAGAGTCCACCCGCCCATGATCCCCGACTGCCGGGCCCCGACCCGACCCGGGGCCGTCCGGTCGCGGCCGGGAGCTGCGACGACATGCCGGCCCGGCTCCGGGGAGATGCTGGTACGCAACCGGTGGTCCTACCATGCGTCGATGAGTTCCGACTGCCTGTTCTGCCGCATCGTCGCCGGGGAGATCCCGGCCACCATCGTCCGGGAGACCGCGACCACCCTCGCCTTCCGGGACATCGGCCCGAAGGCCCCGGTGCACGTGCTGGTGATCCCCAAGGAGCACTACGTCGACGTGGCCACGCTCGGCCAGGGCGACCCGGAGCTGGCCGGCCAGGTGCTGGCCACCGCCGCCGAGGTGGCCGAGGCCGAGGGGCTGCTCGCCGACGGCTTCCGGCTGATGTTCAACACCGGCCGGTACGGCGGCCAGGAGGTCTTCCACGTGCACGCGCACCTGCTCGGCGGTGCTCCGCTCGGGCCGATGCTCGCCCGCTGACTCCTCGGTCGTCCCGCCCCGCCGCGGTGGTAGCAGGGGTCCCCTGTTCATCAAAAAGCGGTAACAGGGGACCCCTCCTTACACTTGCGGCGTGGTGGAGATCAACGCGCGGCTCGGGCGGATGGTGCGGCAGGTGCAGGCCGGTGCCCGGGTGCCGGCGCTGTCGGTGGCCCTGCACCGGGCGGACCGGCCGCTGTGGAGCCTCACCGTCGGCAGCACCGGCAACGACGCCCCGCTGACCCCGCAGACGCCCTTCCGGATCGGTTCGGTCACCAAGACCTTCACCGCCGTCCTGGTGCTCCAGTGCCGGGACGAGGGTCTGCTCGACCTGGACGATCCGGTGGGGCGGCACCTGGACGTGCCCGCGCACGGCGGGGCGACCGTGCGTCGGCTGCTGTCGCACACCTCGGGCCTGCAACGGGAGCCGTACGGTGACATCTGGGACACGTTGCGGGCCCCCGGGGTCGAGCAACTCCTCGCCGACCTCACCCGGGCCGAGCGGGTGCTGCCTCCGGCCCGCCGCTTCCACTACTCCAACCTGGGGATGGCCCTGCTCGGCGAACTGGTCGCCCGGCTGCGCGGCGGCACCTGGGTGGAGGTGCTCGCCGACCGGATCCTCGCCCCGCTCGGGCTGGCCGCCACCACCACCCGTCCCGGTCCCGGCGCGGCCACCGGCTTCCTGGTCGACGCGTACTCCGACCACGCTCGGCCGGAGCCGCCGACCGACTTCGGGGCGGTGGGCCCGGCGGCGCAGCTCTGGAGCACGGCGGGTGACATGGCCCGCTGGGCGGCCTTCCTCGCCGACCCGGCCGCGCTGGATCCGACCGGTGCGGTGCTCGCCCCGGCGACCCTGGACGAGATGCGCTGGCCGCTTACGGTCACCGACGAGACGAACTGGGTGGACGGCTTCGGCCTCGGCCTGATCCTCGTGCCGCAACCGAACCGGGTGCTGCACGTCGGGCACGACGGCGCGATGCCCGGTTTCCTCGCTTCGGTCTACGGCCGGCGGGGCGGCGACGGGACACCGGGGGCGATGGGCTGCGCGGTGCTCGGCTCGGCCGGCACCGCCGGGGCGATCTTCGAACTGCCGCACCGGCTGCTCGCCACCGCGGTCGAGCACGACCCGGCCGACATCGAGCCGTGGTCGCCGGGGGAGCCGGCCCCGGAGGCGTACCGGGGCGTGCTGGGCCGCTGGTGGGGCGAGGGTTTCGAGTACGTCTTCCTCTGGCGGGACGGGGCGTTGCGGGCCCGTCGGGCGGAGGACGCGCCGGGCAAGCCGACGGCGGTCTTCGCGCCGCTGCCGGACCGGCCGGACGTGCTGCGGACGGTCTCCGGGCGGGAGGTCGGGGAGTTGCTCCGGCTGACCCGGGACGAGCGGGGGACGGTGCGCCGGATGCACTGGGCGACCTACCGTTTCACCCGGGACCAGCAGACCTTCGACGGGTACGACGTGCGCTGGCCGGACCAAGGCTGAGGCGGGGAAGCTCCGTCGGCCGACTGCCGCTGAGGCGGAGGAGCGTCCGCCGAAAGGGCTGGGCCGGGACCGTCCCCGCTCACCGTCCGGTGGGCCGGTGGGGAGATCCGGCACCCGGTGGTCGTCCCGGACGCGTGGCGGGCCGGGGCCGGCGGAGGCCGACCCCGGCCGGGGCGGGGTGGGTCAGCCGACCAGGGCCGGTGCCGGCCAGCTGTCCCGGAAGACCTGGGTGCCCTCGGCGCCGAAGCCGCCGAAGTTCCGGTCGACCTGCGCGGCCTCCGTGCTGTACGGGTACGGGTTGGTGCAGCCGGTGCCCGCGCTGCCGCCGGACATGAGCAGGTGGCACTGGCCGTTGTAGTTGTCCGGCAGGCCGAGGATGTGCCCGATCTCGTGCGTCATGATCCGCAGCGGGGCGTACTGCTGGGCCTGCGCGGTGTCGATCACCACGTAGCCGTTGCCCAGGCTGCGCCGGACGGCGTAGGAGCCGCCCCCGGTGGTGTAGTAGATCATCAGGTTCGAGCCGCACTTCGACATGTTCAGGTTGTTGGTGTAGGCGTTCCAGATCGAGGCGGCCTGGTCGGCGATGCCGGCGTAGGGGCCGGCCTGGCTGGTGTTGTAGCAGACGGTGGCGTTGACGACGACGTCGGCGGCGGCGGGTGCCGGGTTGGCCAGGCCGAGGCTCAGCACGGTGGCGGCGCCGGCGACGAGGGTGGCGAAGCGGCGGCCGATCCTTCGTGGGGACACGGGTCACACTCCGTTCGTGACGGGAAACGGGGGGTGAGCGAATCCTAGATATGGATGTACATCTATATCAATTCTGCCCGTTATCATGTCGATCAGATATAATCCTGCCGGATGTCGTGATCATGGCTTTCCTGGCGATCTTCTCCGCCCCGCCCGAGGTGACGACGGGGGAAATGGGCCGGGTGTCTCGGGTGCCGAACCGATACCATGGAACCAACGTCCGTACGCCGAGCCAGCTCAGGCCGGCGCCGAGAGCGAGAGCAGGTGGCGCAGGGCCCGACGGCCCGACCTATGACCGGCACCCCACCTCCGGGCCCGTCCCGGGCGCAGACCAGGATCACCGTCCCCGATCCCAAGATCATGGTCAACCTCCTCGGCGCGGGCGACGAGATCCTGCGGCTCGTCGAGCGTTCGGTCGACAGCGACGTGCACGTCCGTGGCAACGAGATCACCATCACCGGTGCGCCCGCGGACAACGCCCTCGCCGAGCGCCTCTTCGGTGAGCTGCTCGAACTGATCGAGAAAGGCGAGACACTGACCACTGACGCCGTCCGGCGTACCGTCGGCATGCTCGAGCAGGGCGGCACGGAGCGGCCCGCCGAGGTCCTGACGCTGAACATCCTCTCCCGGCGCGGACGCACCATCCGCCCGAAGACGCTCGGGCAGAAGCGCTACGTCGACGCGATCGACGCGCACACCATCGTCTTCGGCATCGGCCCCGCCGGCACGGGCAAGACCTACCTGGCGATGGCGAAGGCCGTGCAGGCGTTGCAGGCCAAGCAGGTCAACCGGATCATCCTCACCCGGCCGGCGGTCGAGGCGGGGGAGCGGCTGGGCTTCCTGCCCGGCACCCTCAACGAGAAGATCGACCCGTACCTGCGCCCGCTGTACGACGCGCTGCACGACATGCTCGACCCGGAGTCCATCCCGAAGCTGATGGCGGCCGGGACGATCGAGGTCGCGCCGCTTGCCTACATGCGCGGCCGGACGCTGAACGACGCCTTCATCATCCTCGACGAGGCGCAGAACACCACGCCCGAGCAGATGAAGATGTTCCTGACCCGACTCGGCTTCGGCTCCAAGATCGTGGTCACCGGCGACATCACCCAGGTCGACCTGCCGGGCGGGACGACCAGCGGCCTGCGGGTGGTCCGGGAGATCCTCACCGACGTCGAGGACGTGCACTTCGCCCAGCTCTCCAGCTCGGACGTGGTCCGTCACCGCCTGGTCGGGGAGATCGTCGACGCGTACGCCCGGTGGGACGCCGAGCGGGAGAACCAGCAGGCACAGAGCGTGCACGCGGTGCCGGGACGGGCCGCCCAGGGCGGCGGCCGCGCCGGCCGCCGCCGTTAGAGCAGAGGAAAGACGTGTCCATCGAGATCGCCAACGAGTCCGGTGTCCCGGTCGACACCGACGCCGTGCTCGCCGTCGCCCGGCACGCGCTCGACGAGATGGGGGTCAACCCCCTCGCCGAGCTCTCCGTGCTCCTGGTCGACATCGACTACATGACCGAGCTGAACCACCGGTGGATGGGCGGCGACGGGCCGACCGACGTGCTGGCCTTCCCCATGGACGAGGGGAGCGTCGACCACGGGCCGGGGGAGAGCGCCGGTCCGGCCGGTGAGCCGGCCCTGCTCGGTGACATCGTGCTCTGCCCGGAGGTGGCGGCCAAGCAGGCGGCCACCGCCGGGCACAGCGCCGCCGACGAGCTGCACCTGCTCACCGTGCACGGGGTGCTGCACCTGCTCGGGTACGACCACGCCGAACCGGAGGAGGAGCGCGAGATGTTCGGGCTCCAGGCGAGGTTGCTCGCCAGTTGGCGGTCGACCCGAGCCACGTGATGGACACCCCGATACTCGCGGCCGGTGCCACCGGCCTGCCCGATCTGCAACTGCTGGTCTTCGCGGCCGGCCTGGTGGTGGCCGCCGGGGTCATCGCGGCCACCGAGGCGGCGCTGGCCGCCGTCTCCCCGGCCCGCGCCGCCGAGCTGGCCCGCGACGGGGTACGCGGTGCCCGTACCCTCCAGATCGTCGCCACGGACGTGGTCCGCCACCTCAACCTGCTGCTCCTGCTGCGGCTGCTGGCCGAGCTGACCGCCACCACCCTGGTGGCCCTGGTCGCGGTGGACACCTTCGGCGCCGGCTGGCGGGCCGCCCTGATCACCGCCGGTGCGATGACCGTGATCAGCTTCGTGGTGGTCGGGGTCGGTCCGCGCACCATCGGCCGCCAGCACGCGTACGCGGTCGGCCGGGCGGTCGCCCCGCTGGTGCGCTGGCTGGGCCGGGTGCTCAACCCGCTCGCCTCGCTGCTCATCCTGATCGGCAACGCGGTCACCCCCGGCAAGGGGTTCCGGGAGGGGCCCTTCGCCACCCAGGTGGAGCTGCGCGAGCTGGTCGACCTGGCCGAGCAGCGCGGCGTGGTGGAGCACGGCGAACGGCAGATGATCCAGTCGGTCTTCGCCCTCGGTGACACCATCGCCCGGGAGGTGATGGTGCCGCGTACCGAGATGGTGTGGATCGAGGAGCGCAAGACGCTCGCCCAGGCGTTGGCGCTCTTCCTGCGCTCCGGTTTCTCCCGCATCCCGGTGATCGGCGAGAACGTCGACGACGTGCTCGGTGTGCTCTACCTCAAGGACCTGATCCGCCGCACCCAGGGTGGCGGGCGCGCCGAGGGGACGCCGGTGGCCGAGCTGATGCGACCGGCGACCTTCGTGCCGGAGTCCAAGCCGGTCGACGACCTGCTCTCCGAGATGCAGGCGGCCCGCAACCACCTGGTGATCGTCGTCGACGAGTACGGCGGCACCGGCGGCCTGGTCACCATCGAGGACATCCTGGAGGAGATCGTCGGCGAGATCACCGACGAGTACGACGTCGAACGTCCCCCGGTCGAGCACCTGCCGGAGGAGGGGGCGGTGCGGGTGACCGCCCGGCTGCCGGTGGAGAATCTGGGCGAGCTGTTCGACGTGGAGCTCCCCGCCGACGAGGTGGAGACCGTCGGTGGCCTGCTCGCCCAGGCGCTCGGTCGGGTGCCGATCCCGGGCGCGGAGGCGGAGGTCGCCGGGCTGCACCTGGTCGCCGAGGGCACCACCGGTCGGCGGAACCGGATCGACGCCGTGCTGGTGCGCCGGGTCGGGCCGACCGACGAACACGAGAGCCCGGGGCGGGGTGAACAGGCCGAGCCCCGGGGAGGAAACCCGAACCGTTCCGAGGAGAGGCAACCCGCCGATGCCTGAGTCACCCGCCGCACCGTCCGTTCCCACCCCCACCGAGCTGAGCGCCGAGGACGCCAAGCTGGTCATCCTCGCCCGGGGGGCACGGGGTCGGGTCGGCGCCGTCGAGGGAGCGGCGGTCCGCGACCAGGACGGCCGGACGTACGCCGCCGCGAGCGTCGCGCTGCCGTCGTTGGCGATCACCGCTCTCCAGTTGGCGGTCGCCTCCGCGGCGGCGGCCGGCGCGTCCCGGTTGGAGGCGGCGGTGGTGGTGACCGAGGCGTCGACCCTGGACACCGCCGGGCACGCCGCCGTACGCGATCTCGCGACGGACGCGCCGATCCACCTGGCGGCCCCGGACGGCACCGTCCTCGGCACGGTGGTCGAGTGAGCCGGCGTGACGAGACGGCCCGGCGTGATCCGGCCGACTCCACCCGGGCGGGCTCGGGCCGGGCGGGTTCCGGCGGGACGCTCGACGGGGACCGGCCGTACCGGGCGGGGTTCGCCTGTTTCGTCGGCCGGCCCAACGCCGGCAAGTCGACCCTGACCAACGCGATCGTCGGGCAGAAGATCGCCATCACCTCGAACAAGCCGCAGACCACCCGGCACGTCATCCGGGCCGTCCTGCACCGGCCGGACTCGCAGCTCGTGCTGGTCGACACGCCCGGCCTGCACCGTCCCCGGACGCTGCTCGGCGAGCGCCTGAACGACCTGGTCCGGTCCACCTGGAGCGAGGTCGACGTGATCGGCCTCTGCATCCCGGCGAACGAGCCGGTCGGACGGGGCGACCGCTTCATCACCGGTGAGCTGGCCGAGCTGAAGGCGACCGTGCTCGCGGTGGTGACCAAGACCGACCTGGTCGACCGGAAGCGGCTGGCCGAGCAGTTGCTCGCGGTCAGCGAGCTGGGCGAGTTCGCCGACGTCGTGCCGGTCAGCGCGGTCTCCGGTCACCAGGTGGACACCCTGGTCGAGGTGATGACCGGGTACCTTCCGGCGTCGCCGCAGCTCTACCCGGACGACATGCTCACCGAGGACCCCGAGCAGGTGCTCGTCGCCGAACTGGTCCGGGAGGCGGCCCTGGAGGGCGTCCGGGACGAACTGCCGCACTCGATCGCGGTGATCGTCGAGGAGATGATTCCCGAGGGCCAGGTCATGAAGATCTACGCCGACGTGTACGTCGAGCGGCCCAGCCAGAAGGCGATCGTGATCGGTCACCGGGGCAGCCGGCTCAAGGACGTGGGCACCCGGGCCCGTCGGCAGATCGAGGAGCTGCTCGGCACCCGGGTCTACCTGGACCTGCACGTGCGGGTGGCGAAGGACTGGCAGCGCGACCCGAAGCAGCTGCGCCGGCTCGGTTTCTGACCGGCCGGTGTGGGGCGGCCCGGGCCGCCCCACACCGCTTGATCGACTCGTGGTGCGGCATGTCGGGGTGTCCGGGGCGACCGAGACCCCGACATGCCGTAACCGGTGTCGATCGAGCGGGCCCACCCGGCCACCGGTCCGGCGCGGCACGCCGTTCGGGGCTTTTTGTGGGATTCCTCACTTTCGATGCCCCGGGTCGGGCGTTTCCGGCCGGTGATGCGGAGGGTAGGACAGGAACCCGCCGCTGCCCCCGGACATAGACGCAGGCTGATGCGAAACCGATACCTGGATCTGCTGCGCTTCCTCGCGATCATCCGAGTCGTGGTCTACCACGTCACCGGGTGGGCCACGCTCACCCTGGTCTTCCCGGCCATGTCGGTGATGTTCGCGCTGGCCGGATCGCTGATGGCCGCCTCGCTCGACCGCTCCGGCACGGCCGCCGTCGGCCGTCGGCTGCGCCGGCTGCTGCCCTCGCTCTGGGTGGTCGCGGTGATCTTCGTGCCGGCCATGCTGATCAGCGGCGGACTGGCGGTGAACTGGCGGCTGCTGCTCTGGCTCTTCCCGATCACCGACCCGCCGGCCAACGGCTGGGGCGCGCTCGCGCTCAGCGTGATCTGGTACCTGCGCGACTACCTCTGGTTCGTGCTCGCCTCCCCGCTGGCGCTCTGGCTGTTCCGGCGGGCCCCACTGCCCACCCTGCTCGCCCCGTACGTGCTGCTCGTCGTGGTCGAGCTGGGCTTCCCCGGCGCGCCGGTCGTGCTCCGCGACTTCGGCCTCTACTTCGGCGCGTGGCTGCTCGGCTTCGCCCACCACGACGGCATGCTGCGCCGGCTCTCCCGGCGGCTGCTGGTCGCCGTCGCGGCACTGCTGGCCACCGCCGGAGGGGCCTGGATCCTCACCCACCCGGGAGCACGCGGCTACGACCTCAACGACATCCGGATCGGCAACGCGCTCTGGGCGGCGGCGTTCATCCTGGTCGTGCTCGGGTTCGCCCCGTCCGGAGCGGCCTGGGTGGACCGGAACGCCCTGTTCGGCCGGGCGGTGACCGTGTTCAACCGGCGGGCGTTGACCGTCTACCTCTGGCACATGCCCTTCGTGGTCGCGCTCACCCCGCTGGTGGACGTGGTCGGCTGGTCCCACCAGGACCTGCTCGGCCTCGCCATCCGGGTGGTGCTGGTCTTCCTCCTGGTCGGGGTGGTGACGATGCTGGTCGGCTGGGTCGAGGACGTCGCGGCCCGCCGTCGCCCCGAACTGCTGCCCGGCGGGCGACGTGCTCGTCCGGGGTCGGCCACGCCCGCCGGCTCCGCCGCGACGGCGACCGGCGGAACCGGGCCCGGCGCGGGGACCGACGAGGGACCCGGGCCGGTCGGGGTGCCGCGTCCCCGGCCCACCGGCAACGGTCTGCCCCGTTCCGGGTCCGCCGTCGGGCCCCGCGCCGGGTCCGTGGCCGTCGACACCCGGGTCGGGGCCGCCCCGGAGGCCGGCGCTTCGGCCGAGGACGCCTCGGTCCGGGTGCGCTGACCGCCCGCCACCCGGGTCACCGGTGCCCGGGGTGGGCGGGGAGAATGGTCCGGTGGCCGGGTACCGCCGACAGCTCTACCGCGACGACGCGGTGGTGCTGCGCGTCCAGAAGCTCGGCGAGTCGGACCGGATCATCACCCTGCTCACCCGCCGGCACGGCCGGCTGCGCGCGGTGGCCCGAGGGGTACGCCGCACCACCTCCCGCTTCGGGGCCCGGCTGGAGCCGTTCGGCCACGTCGACGTCCAGCTCGCCGGGGACCCGAAGGGCAACCAGGGCAGCTCGCTGCACACCGTCAGCCAGGTCGAGGGGATCGACCTGTACGGCAAGCGGTTCCTCGGCGACTACCCGCGCTACACGGCGGCCAGCGCGATCGCCGAGACCGCCGAACGCCTCACCCCGGTCGAGCGGGAGCCCTCGCTGCGGCTCTTCCAGCTCACCCTCGGCGCGCTGAAGTCGCTGGCCCGGGGCGACCACGAGACCACGCTGGTGCTCGACGCGTACCTGCTGCGCGGGATGGCGCTGGCCGGCTGGGCGCCCGCCCTGGTCGCCTGCGCGGTCTGCGGCACGCCGGGCCGGCACCGCGCGTTCTCCGTACCGGCCGGGGGATGTGTCTGCCCGGACTGCCGACCGCCCGGCGCGGCCCACCCGGCCCCGGCCACCGTCGACCTGATGTCCGCGCTGACCACCGGCGACTGGGTGGTCGCCGACGCCACCCCCACCGCCGTACGCCGGGAGTGCAGCGGCCTCGTCGCGGCGCACCTCCAGTGGCACCTGGAGCGCGCGTTACGCTCGCTGCCGCTGGTCGACCGGGGCACCCCGACGGCCGGCCCGGTCCCGTCGCGCGGTAGCGACGGGCCGGTGGAGCGGGTGTGACCAGGGAGAGTATCGCGTGATCCGATCGATGAGGGCGGGCCGGCGCACGCCGACGCCGCCGACGCCGCACCCGTCCGGGGCCCGGCCACCGGCACTGCCCGCCGAGGCGCTGCCGAAGCACGTGGCGGTGGTCATGGACGGCAACGGCCGGTGGGCCAAGGAGCGGGGACTGCCCCGCACCAAGGGCCACGAGGCGGGTGAGTTCTCCCTCTTCGACACCGTCGAGGGCGCGATCGAGCTGGGCATCCCCTACCTCTCGGCGTACGCGTTCTCCACCGAGAACTGGCGGCGCTCCCCGGACGAGGTGCGCTTCCTGATGGGCTTCAACCGGGACGTCATCCGGCGTCGCCGGGACCAGCTCGTCGACCTGGGCGTCCGGGTGGTCTGGTCGGGGCGGGCCGGCCGGCTCTGGAAGAGCGTGATCGGCGAGTTGCAGACCGCCGAGGAGATGTCCAAGGACAACTCGACGCTGACCCTCCAGTTCTGCGTCAACTACGGCGGCCAGGCCGAGATCGCCGACGCCGCCGCCGCGATCGCCCGGGACGCCGCCGCCGGCAGGCTGGACCCGGCGAAGGTCACCGAGAAGACCGTCGCGAAGTACCTCTACCACCCGGAGGTCCCCGAGGTGGACCTCTTCCTCCGCCCCTCCGGCGAGGAACGCATCTCCAACTTCCTGCTCTGGCAGAGCGCGTACGCCGAGCTGGTCTTCCTGGACACCCTCTGGCCGGACTTCGACCGTCGTCACCTCTGGTACGCCTGCGAGCTGTACGCCCAGCGCGACCGGCGGTTCGGCGGCGCGCTGCCGAACCCGGTCGCCCCGCCGGCCCCGGTCGGCTGAGCCTTCCTCGTGTGCGTCGGGCCGCAGTGGTGCTTACCGGCGGTCCACCCTGGGTACTGGCTGGTCAGCAGCTATCCAGGGAGGTGTACCGACAATGATCCAGAAGCGGATCGGGCAGTGGGCGGTCATGGCGGTCGCGGTGCCGCTGGCGGCTGCCGGCGCACGACGGATCAGCCACACCATCGAGGCCCGACGCGGCCCGTCCGGCGTCAGCCGGATCCTCAGCCGGGGAGCGGACCTGCTCCGCCCGCAGAAGGCGAAGCGGCGGCGTCGGTTCTGGTGACCGACCGGCGGTGCCGTCCTCCACACGGCACCGCCGGGTCCACCGGCCACGGCGGGCGCAGGAGCGCCCCGGCACACGGACCGGTCTAGGGTCCGTACCGTGGCGATCGACCTGACCGCGACCGACGGCACCCACCTGGCCCTGCACGACTTCGGAGGCGACGGCGAACCGGTGCTGCTGCTGCCGGGCCTGTGCGGCCACGCAGGGGAGTGGTCGGCCACGGCCGACTGGCTGACCGGCACCCACCACGTCTACGGTCTGGACCCACGCGGCCACGGCGCGAGCGAGCGCCGCCCCGCCGACGTGTCCCGGGCCGCCCACGTCGGCGACACCGTGACCGCCCTGACGACGATCGGCCGTGCCAGCGTCGTCGGGCAGTCCCTCGGTGGGCACACCGCCCTGCTCACCGCGGCACGCCACCCCGAACTCGTCTCCCGGCTGGTGCTGGCCGAAGCCGGTCCACAGGGCCCCGACGACGACACCGTCGACATGGTCGACCGGTGGCTCGGCGACTGGCCGATCCCCTTCCCGGACCGGGATGCCGCCGCCGCGTACCTGGGCGGCGGTCGGGTCGGCGCGGCGTGGGCGGCGGGACTTCTGCCTCGGCCGGGCGGCTGGTACCCGGCCTTCGACCGCGACGTCATGGTGGCCACCGTCGCCGCCGCCGTCGGGGCATGCTGGGACGAGTTCGCCCGCATCCGTTGTCCGATCCTGGTCGTCCGGGCCGGCGGTGGCGTGCTGCGCGCCGACGAGTACGCCCGGATGCGGCGGCATCCCACGGTCACCGCGGTGGAGTTTCCCGAGGCGGGCCACGACGTGCACCTCGACAGTCCCCAGTGGTGGCGGACTGCCGTCCGGGACTTCCTGTCCCTGTCCACATAGGGGACGTTCCCTCCGGGCCCGCTCGGCCTGGTTGCCCAGGGGCCGCCTGACGACGGTCGTCACCCCGTCCCACCCGCCCCCGACGACGATCTCGTCGGTACGGGCCTCCTGTCGATGGTCAGCAGGCCGGCGAGCCGGCAGCCCCAGCGGACAAAAAGGCGCATAAGCCTCATAGGGTAATAATTAACCGATTGTGGCATCTCAAGTACTACTTGTTACGAAACACGGAAAAGTCCTCTTGTTTCATATGAATCAGCCTAACTTTTGGTCATGGCTCGTCCTCCTGAGCCGACCAGAAGGAGTGAGGAATATGTCAATGAGGTTGTTCACCAAGCTCGGCGGCGGTGTGGTGCTGGGCAGCGCTGCCCTCCTGCTCGCCGCCCCCGCCGCCGCGCTCGCCGCGAACGACGGCGGGCCCCGTGAGGCCGGGGCCCCGGCTCAAGGGCCGGTGTCGACGAAGAAGTCGGACGACACGCCGAGGACGTTCAACACGCAGGACAAGAGCGGAAACGGGGTCACCTGCGCGTCCAACCAGCAGGTCAACGAGCAGAACATCGCCCAGGTCATCAAGAACAACATCATCGTGAACAGCATGGTCAGCTTCAACCTGGGCGCGGCGCAGGCAGCGTCGAACGACATCGGGCCCCAGAACAACAACGTCGTCGTCTGCATCCGGGACATCGACGTGGACGTGAACCTCCGGCACAACCTGCTCACCGACTTCCTCCGGATGGCCGAGGTCGGTGCCAGCGCGGCCGCCTCGCCCGGCGGCAGCGTCGCGCAGGTGGGTCCGAACGGAGCCTGGGTGCTGCCGAGCACGGCCGCCGTCGCGGCCGGTGGCGGTGGCGCGCTCGCCGACACCAACACCGGTGCTCTGGCGGCGGGCGGTGCCGGCATGGTGGGCGTGGGCGTACTCAGTGGCATCGCGCTGCTGCGTCGGCGGTCCGTCAATGGCACGGTCGCCTAGGGCGGCCAGGGGCGCCAGCGGCCGCCACGGTTTCCCGTGGCGTGCCGCTGGCCTCGTCCTGGTCACCCTCATCACGCTCACCGGAGCAGGACTGATCACGTACGCGGCCACGGCTCCCGAACCGGTCGGGCCGCCGCAGCCCGACCCCGCCGCCGCACCGCAGTCCCTGCTGTCACCATCGACAGGCACCACACCGGCGCCGACGCCGAGCGGATCCACCGCGTCACCAGCCCCGGGGGCGACCCCCGGCGAGGCGGACGGTGTCCGTGACCGCCACGCCGACGATCTCGGACTGACCGTGACCAGCCCGTCGCCCTCCCCGACGGTGACCGGGATGCCACGATCGCAGCCCACCCGCATCAGGATCCCGAAGATCGGCGTCGACGCGCCGACGGTTCCGCTCGGGCTCGACAAGAACCAGCAGATCGCGGTCCCACCGCTGAACCAGCCCGGCACGACCGGGTGGTACAAGCTGGGGCCGAGTCCCGGCGAGATCGGGACCGCCGTGGTGGTGGGCCACGTCGACTCCCGCGCCAAGGGGCGGGCGGTCTTCTACCGTCTGGGCACCCTGAAACCGGGAGACACCATCGAGGTGCCCCGCGAAGACGGCAAGAAGGCCCGCTTCGTCGTCGACGGGGTGACCCGCTACCCGAAGAAGAAGCTTCCGCTGGACCTGGTCTACGGCCACACCGACAAGGCGCAGCTCCGCGTGATCACGTGTGGTGGCGGCTACGACAAGGCGGCGAAGGCGTACAAGGACAACATCGTGGTGTTCGCGACGCTGGTGCCCTGACCAGGGAGGTTCGGGGGTGTGAGGTAGTTCCGGCCGGCGGGCGGTAAATCGGATGCGCGTCCGGACGCCGTGGGATAGCGTCCAGGACATGCGCTACTGACGCCCCTGTGCCGAGCCAGGTCCACCGCCGTTGCCGTGGACCGTGCCGCCGGGCGTGCGCGTTCCCGTTCGTCGCTGTCGCGACGTCATCCGTGGTCGGCCGTCCCGGGGCTACTCCCGTTCCCCGCTCGCCGACCGTGCCGGCTGATCCGGACGGTCCCCCGCCGAAGGAGGCACCGTATGCCTGCCAAGCGCAAGCCGAAGAAGTCCCGTCCGTCCGCGCCGAAGCCGTCCCTGCTGGACGTGACCCCGCCGGACCTGGACTCGATCGAGGTGGCCCCGGTGAGCCTGCCGACGGGCTCGACCCCGCCGCAGGCCCCGAAGGCCGGTCCGCCACAGTGGGGCGCGGCCTACGCCGCCGGTCGCGGTCGACCCGCCGCGCAGAGCCGCCAGTACGCCTTCCGGCGCAGCTGACCGATCCTGGGATGGTCGGGGCGGTCACCGCCCCGACCATCTCCGCCGGGTCAGCCGATCAGGGGGCGGAACGTGCCGAGCGCGACGCTGACCGCCAGGGCCGCGCCGGCCAGCCCGGCCGCCCCCGCCACCAGCAGCCCGTCCGCCCCCGTGAACCGTTGCCGACGGGCGACCGTACGGGGGGTGCCGGCGTCGAAGCCACGCGCGTCCATCGCCACGGCCAGCCGGGTGCCCCGCCGGATCGCCCCGACCAGCAGCCCGAATGCGGTGGAGACGAAGAGCCGGAGCTTCGCCAACGGGTTGCGGCCGGCGTCCACGCCCCGAGCCCGTCGGGCCAGGCTGATCATCTGCCACTCCTGGCCGAGCATCGGCACCAGTCGGAACGCGGCCAGCGCGCCGATGGCGAACCGGGGCGGGGCCTTGGCGTTCTGGATCAGCGCGTCGGCCAGGTCGGTCGGATCGGTGGTGGCGAAGACGATCACGCCGGGCAGCGCCACCGCGAGCATCCGCAGCACCAGTCCGAGCGCGGTGACCAGCACCCCCGAGGTCACCAGCACCGGACCGGCCTCGACGAGCACCCGGCCCTCCCGCTCGGCGGCGAAGAGCACCAGGGTGACCACGATGCCGACCGCACCGAGCAGCAGCGGCCAGGCCCGCCGGGCGAGCACCGCGTACCGGACCCCGAAGAGCGGCAGCACCGCGAGCTCGACGGCGATGGCGATCGCGGGGGCGACCGGGTCGAGCGTGGCGACCAGGGTGAACGAGAAGAGCAGCGCCGCCGCGACCTTCGCCACCGGGTTGCGCCGGGCCAGCGGCGCGGTCGGGTCGGCGACCGGTTCGAGGCTGATCACGGCCGCCTCCGCTCGTCCCGCCCGCCGTCGGCCGGCACCGGACGGCGGTCCAGCGTCACCCGACGGTCGGCGAGGGCGTCGACGAAGTCCGCGTCGTGGGTGACCGTCACGACGCCGTGCCCGGCGTCGCGCAGCCCGGCGAACAGGTCGACCAGCTCCGACCAGGTGCGCCGGTCCTGCCCGAAGGTCGGCTCGTCACAGACGAGCAGGCGGGGCGCGGTGGCCAGGGCGGTCGCCACGCTCAGCCGCCGCGCCTCCCCACCGGAGAGGGTGTACGGGTTCGCCCCGGCCAGCCGCGTCAGCCGGAGCCGCTCCAGCAGCTCGTCCACGGTGGCCCGGACGGCGTCCTCCGGGCGACCGGTACGGCGCGGCCCGAGCGCCAGCTCGTCGAAGACCGTACCGGTGACGAACTGGTGTTCCGGGTCCTGGAAGACCGAGCCGATCCGCCGGGCCAGGGCGGGCGCGCGCCACCGGTGCGGGGGAGTGCGCCGGTCGGCGTCGGCGAGTTCTCCGCTGGCGGTCAACCGGCCGGTGCCCGGTCGGAGCAGTCCGCCGAGGAGCAGCGCGAGAGTGGACTTGCCCACGCCGTTCGGGCCGAGGACGGCGAGCGCCTCGCCGGCGCGTACCGCCAGGTCGGTGGGGGCGAGGCGGGGCGGCAGGCCGAGCCGTTCGGCGGTGAGCAGCACCTCCCCGGGCGGCCGGGCCGCCCGGCGGGGCGGCACCGGGTGGCCCGGCACCCAGACCCCGTCGGCGGCGAGCGCGGCACCGTGTTCGGCGAAGACCCGCTCGGGTGGCCCGTCGGCCCGCACCCCACCACCGGCGGCGAGGACGACCACCCGGTCGACCAGGGGCAGCGCCTCGGCGACCCGGTGCTCGACCAGGATCAGCGTGGTGTCGGCGTCCACCGCCTCGGCGACCGCCCGCCGTACCAGGGCCGCGCCGGCCGGGTCGAGGTTGGCGGTCGGCTCGTCCAGCAGCAGCAGACCGGGCCGCAGCGCGAGCGCGCCGGCCAGCGCGAGCCGCTGCTGTTCCCCGCCGGAGAGCGCGGCGGTCGGCCGGTCACGCGGGTACGGGAAGCCGACCCGGGCCAGCGCCTCGTCCACCCGGGGCCAGATCCGCTCCGCCGGCACCCCCCGGTTCTCCAGGCCGAACGCCACGTCGTCGCCGCAGCGGGCCATCACCAACTGGCTCTCCGGGTCCTGGAAGACCATGCCCACCCGGTTCCGCGCCTCGTGCGGCGGGAGCCCGTCGACCTCGATGGCGCCCGCCCGCTCACCGGAGTCGTCGGGCAGCAGTCCGGCCAACGCGGCCAGCAGGGTGCTCTTGCCCGCGCCCGACGCGCCGAGCAGCAGCACCCGCTCGCCGGCCTCGACGCGCAGGTCGACGTCGCGCAGCGCCCACGCCTTCCGCCCCGCGTGCCGCCACCCGAATCCGCGTACCCGGACGGCTGTCCCACCCACCACCCCGCTCCTTCCCTCCTGCCTGCCTGCCTCCGGCGGTCGGTCGGGTCAGACGCGGTTGCGGTCGCGGGCGGCGGGCAGGTGGGCCAGGGCGCCGGTGCGGGCCAGCGCGTTGGTCAGGGCGTACCCGCCGGCACCGGCGACCACCGCCGCGCTGACCACGGTGAGCAGCGCGTACGGGATGCGGTAGCTGGTCAGGTCGTACTTGGCGTTCCAGACGAAGAAGTCGAAGATCGCCGCGCTGACACCGGTCAGCGCCCCGGCGAGCACCGCGGTCGGCAGCCGGAACGAGCGGTACCGGAACGCGGCGAAGGCCAGTTCCGCGCCGAGCCCCTGGACGATGCCCTGCGGGATCACCGTGCCGGCCCACTGGCTGCCCAGCAGCGCGGAGAGCACCGCCGCCACGGTCTCGCAGTACAGGGCCGCGCCGGGCTTGCGGATCACCAGGCCACCGACCACGGCCGGCATCAGCCAGACCCCGTAGATGAGGGTCTGCGCCGGCGGGAAGAAGGCGAACGCGCCCTCGGTGGCGCTCCAGACCAGGCCCCAGGCCCAGAAGATGACGCCGAAGGCCACCGCGATCACCGAGGCGACCACGATGTCGATGGTGCGCCAGCGGGGGTTGTCGAGCTTGCTCATGTGTACGTGCTCCCAGTCCAGGTGTAGACCAGGCAAGACGCACGCCGTGCGACCGGTGGCACCGGACGACGACGCGGCTGGAGACTGACCGAACTCCCTGCGCTGGCATTACCCAGATCAGGTTCGAGGGTCTGCGGGCGGTGCCCGCACTCTCAGCGCTGTGCGCTCCCCTGTCGGAGGTGAAGTTGTCTGGCAGACGCTAACACCGGGACGCGCCGTAACCCAGGGGCGAAGTCGCGCCGATGACGTCGGCCACGTCACGGTCCGGGTTAGGGTGGGGCACTCCCCGTACCCGTGTCCGTCGATCCGAAGGGACGACCGTGACCTCTGCCGACCAGGCCACGCCGGGTTCCGGCGCACCCGGTACGACCGGCCCGCCCACCGGGGCCGGCGTACCCGCCGGAGGCGACCCGGCCCTCCCGGCGCCCGCCGCCGCGGGGGAGAGCCCGGCGGGCGGGCCGGGCCGGTGGCTGCGCGGGCGGGTCGGCTCGGTGGAGGTCCTGGCCGCGGTCCTGGTCCTGCTGGTGGCCTTCCGGGAGCCGATCGCCACCGCGATCTCCGCGCCCCGTCTCCAGACCTGGACCACCGTCTTCGTCTCGGTGATGGTGCAGGCGATGCCGTTCCTGGTGTTCGGGGTGCTGCTCTCGGCGGTGATCGCGGTCTTCGTGCCGCGCTCGTTCTGGGCCCGGGCGCTGCCCCGGCACCCCGCGCTCGCCGTGCCGGTGGCCAGCGCCGCCGGAGTGGTCCTGCCCGGGTGCGAGTGCGGGTCCGTGCCGATCGCCGGGTCGCTGATCCGCCGGGGCGTCACCCCGGCCGCCGCGCTGGCCTTCCTGCTCGCCGCCCCGGCGATCAACCCGATCGTGCTCACCGCGACCGCGGTCGCCTTCCCCGGCAACCCGGAGATGGTCCTCGGCCGGGGTCTGGCCAGCCTGGTCGTCGCCATGATCATGGGCTGGCTCTGGCTGCGGCTGGGCCGCACCGACTGGATCCGGCTGCCGCACCGTCCGGACCTGGACGGTCTGGGCCGGGGGGCCGCGTTCTGGTCGGCGGTACGCCACGACGTGGTCCACGCCGGCGGGTTCCTGGTGCTCGGCGCGATGGCCGCCGCCAGCATCAACGTGCTGGTGCCGGAGCGCTGGTTGCAGACGCTGGCCGACGACCCGGTGCTCTCGGTGCTGGCCCTGGCGGTGCTGGCCGTCCTGCTCTCCATCTGCTCCGAGGCGGACGCCTTCGTCGCCGCGTCGCTGTCCCAGTTCTCGTTGACCTCCCGGCTGGTGTTCCTGGTGGTCGGTCCGATGGTGGACCTGAAACTCGTCTCGATGCAGGTCGGGGCCTTCGGGCGGCGGTTCGCCTCCCGGTTCGCCCCGGCCACCTTCGTGGTCGCCGTGCTGGTGGCCGTCGGCGTGGGAACGGTGGTGTTCTGAGTGAACCGGCAGGCCCAGGCGGTCGTCCTGCTGCTGCTCGGGGGTGCGGTGCTGCGGGCCAGCCTCACCGACCTGCACCTGCGCTACGTCAAGGAGGGGCTGCAACCCTTCCTGGTCGCCGCCGGGCTGCTGCTGGTGGCCGCCGCCGCGATGACCCTCTGGTACGAACTCCGCCCCGTCGCGGACGGCGACCCGGTCGACCACGCCGAGGGGCACGACGACCACGGGCACGGCCACCACGGGGCGCGGGTCGGCTGGCTGCTCATCCTTCCCGTGCTCGGGCTGCTGCTGGTCGCTCCGCCGGCCCTCGGCTCGTACGCCGCCGGGCAGGCCGGGACGGTGCTGTCCGACCGGGCGACCTCCGACTACCCGCCGCTGCCCGAGGGGGACCCGGTCCGGATCACCGTGCTGGACTACGCCTCCCGGGCGCTGTTCGAGCAGGGCCGGTCCATCGGGGACCGTCGGGTCCAGCTCACCGGCTTCGTCGTCACCGGCCCGGACGGGCAGCCGATCCTGGCCCGCATGATCCTGTCCTGCTGCGCCGCCGACGGCCGCCCGGTGAAGCTCGGCCTCACCGGTGACGTCCCCGCCGGCCTGGCCGACGACACCTGGGTCGAGGTGACCGGCCGCTACACCGACCGGATCGGTCGTGACCCGGTCAACGACGCGGAGGTGCCGTACCTGGACGTCGAGTCGTGGCGTCAGGTGCCGACCCCGAAACAGCAGTACGAGTAGGGCCGTCGCCGTTCCGGTGTCCGCTCCGGCGCATCCGGCGGCGGTAGGCTCCGGCCATGAGGATCGATGCGCGCGGGCTGACGTTCGAGGTGCACGCCGACGGCCCGGACGACGGCGAGGCGGTGCTGCTGCTGCACGGCTTCCCGCAACACAGTGGGGAGTGGGTCGACCTGCTGCCGGCCCTGCACGCCGCCGGGCTGCGGACGTACGCGCTGGACCAACGGGGCTACTCGCCCGGCGCCCGGCCGGCGGCGGTGGAGGCGTACCGGCTGGCCGAGTGCGTGGCCGACGCGGTCGCCGTCCTCGACGCGCTCGACGTGCCCGCCGCGCACGTGGTCGGCCACGACTGGGGCGCGATCGTGGCGTGGGCCCTGGCCGCCGGCCATCCGGACCGGGCGCGCACCCTCACCGCCGTCTCCGTGCCGCATCCGGCCGCGATGGCCCGGACCATCGCCGGGGACCGGCGGCAGAAGGCCCGCTCGGCGTACATGGGGCTGTTCCGCAAGGAGGGCACGGCCGAGAAGGTGCTGCTCGCCTGGCAGGCCGCCGCCCTGCGCAAGCTGTTGGGCGGGGTGGGGAACCGGGAGCGGATCGACACGTACGTGCGGCCGATGCGGGAGCCGGGCGCGCTCACCGCGGCGCTGAACTGGTACCGGGCGATGTCCGGGCGGGAGCTGGTGGCCACCGGGCCGGTGTCGGTGCCGACCACCTACGTCTGGAGCGACCGGGACACCGCGGTCGGCCGGACCGCCGCCGAGGCGTGCGCCGCCTACGTCACCGGCCCCTACCGGTTCGTCGAGCTGACCGGGGTCAGCCACTGGATCCCGGACGAGGCGCCCGGCGCCCTGGCCGAGGCCGTCCTCGCGCAGGTGGAGGCGGTCCGGTGAGCGGCCCGGTGGACACCCCCGGCGGGGACCCGACGACCCCGCCGGTCGGTGCCGGCCGGGAGGTGACCCCGCCGGTCAGCGCCGAGGGTTACCTGGCCACGTTGACCGCGACGATCGCCCGGGTCGCCGCCGGCCAGCGCGCGGCGGTGGCCCGCGCGGCGGACCTGGTCACCGACGCGCTGCGGGCCGGCGGGGTGGTGCAGGCGTTCGGCACCGGACACTCCGAGGGGCTGGCGTTGGAGATCGCCGGACGGGCCGGCGGCCTGGTGCCGACCAACCGGATCGCCCTGCGTGACCTGGTGCTGTACGGCGGCGCGCCGGTCGACCTGCTCGACCCCACTCTGGAGCGGGACCCGACGGTCGCGCACCGGCTCTGGGAGCTGGCCCCGGTGCGTCCCCCGGACGTCTTCGTGATCGCCTCGAACTCCGGCATCAACGGTGCGGTGGTCGAGTTCGCGTCCCTGGTCAAGCGGCACGGGCACGGGTTGGTGGCGATCGTCTCGGCCGAGCACTCGGCCCGGATGCCGTCCCGTCACCCGGACGGGCACCGGCTCGCCGACTTCGCCGACGTGCTGTTGGACAACGGTGCCCCGTACGGCGACGCGACCCTGCCGCTGCCCGGCGGGGGAGCGGTCGGTGCGGTCTCCTCGATCACCGCCGCCCTGCTGGCCCAGCAGGTCGTGGTGGAGGTCGTGGCCCGGCTGCTCGCGGCGGGGGAGACGCCGCCGGTCTACCTGTCGGCCAACGTGCCGCACGGCGACGCGCACAACTCCGAACTGGAGGCCCGGTACGCCGGTCGGCTGCGGCGCGGGACCTGACCGGGACCGTCCTCCGTCGTCGGGTCCGGGGGCGTTGTCCGGTCGGTCTCGGGTGTCCGGTGGTGTCCGGTCCGCCACCCGGTCGTACGGTCCGGAAGCAGACATGTGAATGCGTTTCGTGGCACGTGGCGCGGGGCATTCGCTGTGCTGCCGGCAGGGGGTCGTACCGCCGGTCCTGGTCCTCATGCGGAGGTGGCGGTTTGTCCAAGGAGACCGAGAAGCAGCGTTGGCAGCGCAACTTCGCCGACCTGTTGCAGGAGCTTCGGGTCGCCCAGACGGGCGTGCAGATCCTCTTCGCCTTCCTGCTCACCCTGCCCTTCAGCGCCGGCTTCGACGACACCACCGGCTTCCAGAAGGACGTCTACGTCGTCGCGCTGATCGCCGCCGCTGCCGCGACCGCGATGATCATCTCGCCGGTGGCGTTCCACCGGGCGCTGTTCCGCCAGGGCCGGAAGCCGGAACTGGTCCGCTTCGCCCACCGGATGGCCAGTGGCGGGCTCGCCTTCATGCTGGTCTCGATGGTCAGCGCGGTGCTGCTGATCACCGACTTCATCCTCGACCGGCCGATCGCCTTCCTGCTGAGCGCGGTCACCGGCCTGTGGTTCCTGACCTTCTGGGCGATCCTGCCGTTCGCCCGACGCAACTGGGGTGAGGACGACCTGGACGACGAGGACGACGACCCGGCTCCGGGCCGGTGCGACTGATTCCTCCCGGTAACGCCACTGGCAGGGCTTACGCGACGCTACTCCTGGGTAACAACGGGGGTGGCGTCGTTCCCTGTCTACCGGGGACGGCGCGCGAGGCGGACCGAGGTACGAGGGGGCAGCATGAGCACCACGCAGCACGACCGCCCGGCGTCCCACCACGACGGGGTGGGGCCGCTGCCGAAGGAGGCGGGGCAGGTCTCGGAGAAGGAGGCCCGGCAGGTCGCCGAGGCGGCCCGCGAGTCGGCCTGGGACCGGCCGAGCTTCGGCAAGGAACTGTTCCTCGGCCGGCTCCGGCTCGACCTGATCGACCCCTGGCCGCGTACCGACCCGGCGGAGACCGCCCGCGCCGACGAGTTTCTCGCCACCCTGCGGGCGTACCTGGAGTCCGAGGTGGACGGGGCGGCGATCGAGCGGGACGCGTCCATTCCGGACGAGGTGTTCCAGGGCCTGGCCCGGATCGGCGCCTTCGGCATGAAGATCGACCCCGCGTACGGCGGCCTCGGGCTGAGCCACCTGCACTACTGCCGGGCGCTGATGCTGGCCGGCTCGGTCAGTCCGGCGATCGGCGCGCTGCTCAGCGCCCACCAGTCCATCGGCGTGCCGCAGCCGCTGAAGATGTTCGGCACCGAGGAGCAGCGGCAGCGCTTCCTGCCCCGGTTGGCCGCCGGTGAGGTCTCCGCGTTCCTGCTCACCGAGCCGGACGTCGGCTCGGACCCGGCCCGCCTGGGCACCACCGCCGAACCGACCGCCGACGGCACCGGCTACCGGCTCAACGGGGTGAAGCTCTGGGCCACCAACGGCACGGTCGCCTCGCTGCTGGTGGTGATGGCCCGGGTGCCGGCCGGCGAGGGCCGCCGGGGCGGCATCACCGCCTTCGTGGTCGACGGCGACGCCGAGGGGATCACCGTCGAACGGCGCAACGCCTTCATCGGGCTGCGCGGCCTGGAGAACAGCCTCACCCGCTTCCACGACGTCTTCGTGCCGAAGGAGAACGTCATCGGCGGCGAGGGACGGGGTCTGAAGATCGCCCTCAGCACGCTCAACACCGGTCGGCTCTCGCTGCCGGCGATGTGCGTCGGCGCCGGCAAGTGGTCGTTGAACGTGGCCCGCCAGTGGGCCGCCGACCGGGTGCAGTGGGGCCGTCCTGTCGCCGAGCACGAGGCGGTCGCCACCAAGCTCTCCTTCATCGCCGCCACCACGTACGGCATGGAGTCCATGCTGGACCTCTCCTGCCTGCTCGCCGACGACGACCGCAACGACATCCGGATCGAGGCCGCCCTGGCCAAGCTCTACGCCAGCGAGATGGCCTGGCGGATCGTCGACGAACTGGTGCAGATCCGGGGCGGACGGGGTTACGAGACCGCCGATTCGCTGGCCGCCCGGGGGGAACGCCCGGCCGCCGTCGAACAGCTCCTCCGCGACCTGCGGATCAACCGGATCTTCGAGGGCTCCACCGAGATCATGCACCTGCTGATCGCCCGGGAGGCGGTCGACGCGCACCTCTCCGTCGCCGGGGACATCATCGACCCGGACGCCGGGCTCGGCCGCAAGGCCCGAGCCGGGGCCCGCGCGGGCGCCTTCTACGCCCGCTGGCTGCCCACCCTCGCCGTCGGCCGCAGCCAGGCACCCGGGGCGTACGCCGAGTTCGGCCCGCTCGCCGGCCACCTGCGACACGTCGAGAAGACCTCCCGGAAGCTGGCCCGCTCGACCTTCTACGCGATGTCCCGCTGGCAGGGGAAGATGGAGCGCAAGCAGGCCTTCCTCGGCCGGATCGTGGACATCGGGGCGGAGCTGTTCGCCATGTCGGCGGTCTGCGTCCGGGCGCACGCCGAACGGGACACCCACCCCGAGGGGCGCGAGCTGGCCGACCTGTTCTGCCGGCAGGCCCGGCTGCGCATCGAGGCCCTCTTCACCAACCTCTGGTCGAACACCGACCCGGTGGACGTGGTCGCCGCCCGACGGATCGTCGCCGGCCGGTACGCCAGCCTGGAGTCCGGCGTGCTCACCCCGCCGGACGACAGGCCCTGGGTGGCCCGCTGGACGCCCGGCCCGTCCGAGGTGCCGGACGTGCGTCGCCGCATCCCGCCC
Source organism: Micromonospora sp. NBRC 101691 (assembly GCF_030269285.1). Taxonomy (NCBI): domain Bacteria; kingdom Bacillati; phylum Actinomycetota; class Actinomycetes; order Micromonosporales; family Micromonosporaceae; genus Micromonospora; species Micromonospora sp. NBRC 101691. The sequence goes on along the minus strand of NZ_BSTB01000001.1, from coordinate 855,547 downwards.
CGGTAACCGGCTCGGAACCGCCCGTTTCTCCCGCCGGACCCGCCCGGGTCCGGCGGGAGCCGGTCAGCGGTTGACCGCCCAGACCAGCACGGCCACCAGAATGATCCCGTTCAGCACGCCGAGCACCACGTACGCGGTGGAGGGCATCTTCTGCCCGCGCCGGGCGAGACTCATCAGGTAGCCGGCGTAGCCGAACAGCAGCAGGGCCATGACGATCAGGAAGTAGAGCACCGGTCGACCTTAGCGTTTCGTCCGCAGGCCGAGTTCACGCAGTTCCAGGGCGGCCAGCGCGTCGACGGTGTCCGGGTCGCCGCGCCGCCACGCCTCGGCCACGTCCGGGGCGATCCGGGTGAGCCGGCCCAGCGGCTGCCCGGCCAGCGCCCGCAGGGCGAGCAGGTCCCGGCCGGCGGGCGCGGACCGCAGGGCCGCCGCCTCGCCGGCCCGGCGCATCCAGCGCAGGCGCAGCGGCAACCAGCCGAACAGCACCAGCCCGAGCGGGAACACCAGCACCGCCACGGCCAGCGCCAACGCCAGCTGGTCGACCAGTTCCTGCTGGTCACGCCCGGCGTCGGCGACCGCGCGGGCGGCCTCGGCGGCCCGTTCGAACGGCGTGGTCAGCTCGTCGCCGACCAACGGAACCCGGCCGATCTTGCCGCTGGCGTCGGCCAGGTTGTCGGCGAGGCCGCCACCGGCGCCCTCCAGCTTCTGCCCCGGTACGGCGAGCCGCTGCACCAGGTCGTGCAGCCACATCGCGCCCCGGACCGCGACGTACACCCAGGCGACGACGAGCAGGTCGGTGACGAGTTGGCGGGCGGCGGTGGGAAAACGGTCGGCGTAGATCCTCACGCCGCACAGCGTGCCACGCGGCACCGCCCGCCGCTGACCGCGCCGGAACACCTCACCGCCGGCTCGACCCGCGTGGTGATCGCCCGTGCCGGCGGCCTGCCCGCGCCCGTGCCGACGGTCCGGTCAAGCGT